>CAMNFW010000050.1 GCA_946537565.1 uncultured Ruminococcus sp.
ATAGTTACTGTAACATACTGCGGTGTTTCCACGTTTTCATCAATAACCAGCTGTGCCACTGTAAGCCCCTCAGCTGCTTCCTTTTTAACTCCTGCTACTGTAATAGTCATATCTATCTCTCCTTATAATATCTTTTCCAAAGTTTCTGCCAGCACCTCTGCACTGACAAGTCCATGTATCCGCTCTGCCTCTTCACCGCTGCGGAAAATTATCAGTGTAGGCACCGACTGCACATCGTAACGCTCTGCCAGTTCAGTGTCGAAGTTTATATTTATCTTCACTGCCTTGAGCCTGCCCTCAAACTGCTTCTCAATACGGCTAAGCACCGGTGAAAGCGCCTTGCAGGGCATACAGCTGTCAGAATAAAAATCTGCTAAAACAGGTATTTCTGCCCTCAGTACCTCTTCTTCAAAAGCTGCACTGTCAACTCTTGCTGCCATTAGTCTCCCACCTTCCGGACAATAAGCTCATAGGTGCCGTCACCGTTGTCGGTAAGCTTAAGGACTTTATGTCCCTCTTCTTTTATGCTCCTGGGAACATTCTGCACCGGCTCGCCGTCGTTCAGCCTGATCGAAAGTATATCTCCGTCTTCAAGCTCTTCAAGTGCGACCTTTGCCTTTACAAATGTTACCGGGCATACCACGTCGGTAATATCTACTGTCTCTGTAATTGTGTACTCAGCCATTGTTATACGCCTCCATTATCCTATCTATGAATTTGTCCCTGCCTACCCGGTCAAGTGTAAACTTGAAACGCTCCGAAGGCTTTGCATTTTCATCAAAAAATTCTATCGCTGCATCGCATATCCTCATCAGCGCATCGTGATCCTCAATGAACGGTATCACAGGCTCGCCCTTTGCGATATGATTTCCAAAAAGACCGCCAAAGCTGACAATATAGCCATTTATCGTGTCCCAGGCTTCTGTGGGACAGGACTTGAAGCAGCGTCCGCAGAAATTGCAGAGACTCTCGTTTACTGTGATCTTTCCGTCCTCAAGGGTTATCGCATTCGTCCGGCAAGCCTTTACGCATACTCCGCAGGAAATACAATCCTCCTCACGCCATTTCACTTTTATGCCGCCTTTTATGCCCAGATCATTTTCCTCTGCCTTAAGACAGTTATTCTGGCAGCCGGTGATGCCAAACTTGAACTTGTGCGGAAGCTCACGGGCAAAATATCTCTCGTCCAGCTCCTTCGCAAGCGCATAGGTGTCTATACAGCCGCTGGGACAGACTGCACTGCCCTGACAAGCAGTTATAGTCCTCACTCTCGGTCCGCATACTCCCGGCTCTACATTTCCTTCTGCAAGAAATTCTTTCACCTCTTCTATCTGGTCAAGCTTGATAAAGGGTATCTCTATGCTCTGCCTTGATGTGAGATGAACATGACCGTCACCGAAACGCTCCGCTGTTTCTGCTATCTTTGCCAGCTGACCGGCTGTTACGTTTCCGCCAACCACTCTCAGTCTTAGTGAAAAATTATTCTTCTGCTTCTGTCTCATGAAGCCGCCTTTTTTTAATGCTGCAAGATCAACTGCCATTTCATTTGCTCCTTTCTGCTGCCTGACCAAAGTCGGCTATAAGATCTTCTATATCCTCTATTCCTACGCTTATGCGTATCGTATCTTCATATACTCCGGCATTTATCCGGGCTTCCTTGCTGCCGTGAGTGTATATCGTGCTGTCCGGGTGTATGACCAGTGTCCGGACATCTCCGATATTTGTGGCAATAAGCGCATACTTAAGATTATTTATCAGCCGGAATGCTCTCTCCTTGCTGCCTGTTCGTATGGTGAGTATCGCTCCTGCCATGCCCTTTAACTGCTCCTGCACAAGCTCATGATAAGGATTGTCAGGAAGTCCGGGATAATTCACCTCAATGCTGCTGTCGTTGCTGAAAAACTCTGCAAGCTTCTGTGCGTTATAACAACATCGCTCCATTCTAAGTCCCAGGGTCTCCATTCCTACGCTGTTCATGAAGGCATTGAAGGGCGAAAGACAAGCTCCGGTGTTTCTCCAGATGCTTCCCCTAAGCTTTGCAAGATAGGCTGATCTTCCGAATTTTTTATACTCCTCAAAGCCTTTGTATCCGGCTTTTGCAAAATTGAAATTTCCGCTGTCTATTATTACTCCGCTGATCGAATTCCCTCCGCCGTTTATGTATTTCGAGGTGGAATGCACTACGATATCTGCTCCGTATTCAAAGGGTCTTATAAGATAAGGTGTTGCCGTTGTGCTGTCGATTATCAGCGGCAGTCCGTGGCTGTGACAAACTTCAGCTACCTTTTTTATATCTACTATATCCAGCTTAGGATTTCCGATAAGCTCCGTAAATACCGCTTTTGTTTTACTGTTTATCAACGGCTCGACAGTCTCTGCCGTCACTGTACCTGCATAGCGTGCGGTTATGCCAAAGGGTTCAAGATCACGGAAAAGATCTATTGTTCCGCCAAAAAGTCCTGAACCGGCTATTATCTCGTCTCCGGCACTCAAAATGTTCAGCAGCGACATCGTTACCGCTGCCATTCCTGATGCACAGGCTACTGCTCCTATTCCACCCTCCAGCACCGACATTCGCTGCTCAAAAGCATCTACAGAAGGATTGCCAATTCGGGAATAAGCATAGCCTGAAGCTTTGTTATTGAAGACCTTCTCCAGCTTTTCAGCTGACTCATGAGCAAATGCACTTACCTGATATATCGGTGTGATCGTTGCACCCTTCGATGAGCTGCCGTTACTGTGGAGCAGGGAGGTATTGAATTTCATAAAATCACCGCCTGTGGAATTAATTTTAACGGGCATTCAGATCTCCGGAGCTTTGCGTTTCAAAACTGCGCTGCCGCCAATGTTCAGCTTATCTGTTAAATACCCGGCTTAAAATACTCTCTGAAATTTTCGCTGTATCAGTGGAGCAATTGTATTATATCCTACTTTTCATACTAAGTCAATAGGAAATATTATTTTTCTGCATATTAAACATATCATTATAGTAGGAAAACCAAAAATTTCATCAACAATCACAATAAAAAAACTCTTGCAAAACTTTGAAAAATATGTTATACTTAGTAAAACTATCAATTTACTATGATAACATTGGAGGACGTGCTATGAAGATCTCAACTAAGGTCGAATGCGGCATAATCGCACTGGTGGATATTTGTATCCACTCAGCCGGCGAGGGCGTTGTTACTGTGGTCAATATCTCCCGGAGACAGGATATTTCTGCTAAGTATCTTGAACAGATACTTCCCCTGCTCCGCCATGCCGGTATAATCAGAAGCGTTAAGGGGGCTAACGGCGGCTATTCACTGGCTAAGGCTGCGGAAAATGTCTCTCTGCGGCAGGTAATAAATGCTCTTGACAGCGCTGTGCTGGAGGATGTTAAATTCAAAGGCAGAGAAGATTCTATTATCGCTGATGCTGTTTCTGAGTGTCTTTGGAATAAGATGACCTCTTATCTCCAGGATTTCGCTGACAGTGTAAGTATCCGTGATATTGCTGACAAATATACTTCCCTCTCCGATTCCTCCTACTCTGAACCAATGTACTATATTTAGCGGCAAGAGGTCAGATGCAGGAATCGTTCGCCCGTCAGATGTGTGGAGCATTTTTTTCGCTATATAATAAAACTGGCACTGATATTTTTTTCAGTGCCGTTTTTTTATAATTGTGCATTTTGCATTGTGAATTGTAAAAGTGCATTGTTAATTGTGAATAGTAAATTTTCTGATCTTTTCTGCGGTGAAGGCTATGTCCTCGTCAGTATGCGCTGCGGATACAAACATCGCTTCAAACTGGGACGGCGCTGTGTATATGCCGTTTTCAAGAAGATATCCAAAATATGCTGCATATCTCTCCCGGTCAGCTGTCTGGGCTGCGGTGTTGTCTGTGACCTTTTTATCTGTGAAAAATACCGTCATCAGTGAACCGCAGCGGTTTACATTAAGTCCGGCTGACCTGGCTGCCGCTTCAAGCACCGCTGTTTTTCTGGCCAGCTCAGCATATATCTCAGGTCGTTTTTCAAGCTCTGTCAGCGCAGCTGTTCCTGCTGCCACAGCTGCCGGATTTCCGGAAAGTGTCCCTGCCTGATATACCGATCCCAACGGCGCTACACATTCCATTATCTCACGCCGTCCGCCGTATGCTGCCAATGGCATTCCGCCGCCTACTATTTTTCCCAATGCTGTCATGTCCGGCTTTATACCATAATACTCCTGGGCTCCGCCTATGCTTAGCCTGAATCCTGTTATCACTTCGTCAAATATCAGCAGTGCGCCATTGCATTCAGTGATCTCCCTCAGCCTTTCAAGAAATCCCCTTTCCGGCGGTACTACCCCCATATTCGCTGCACATGGCTCTACTATCACGCAAGCTATGTCATCACCGTATCTTTCAAAAAGCTGCTCAACTGAATCTGCATCGTTATACTCCGCCAGCAGCGTTGTCTCCGTATAGCCTGACGGTACTCCTGCACTGTCAGGTATTGAGCCTGTGAGCAGCCCTGAGCCGCCTTTCACCAGCAAGCCGTCTGAATGTCCGTGATAACAGCCGGCAAATTTGATTATCCTGTCCCTGTGTGTATATCCCCTCGCTGCCCGGACTGCACTCATTACCGCTTCTGTTCCGGAGTTTACAAGTCTCAGCATCTCCATTGACGGGAAATGTCTGCGTATTTTCTCTGCCAGCTCAATTTCTCCACGATGACAGGCTCCAAAAGTCAATCCTCTTTCACACTGCTCCTGCACTGCCTTTATCACCGCCGGAAAAGCATGACCCAATATATCCGGTCCCCATGAGCATACATAGTCTATGAACTCATTTCCGTCAGCGTCAATTATCCTGTCTCCAAAGGCTTTTTCTATGAACAGCGGCGTTCTTCCTACGCTTCTGAATGCCCGGACCGGACTGTTTACTCCTCCAGGCATAAAATCCTGCGCCTTTATATAAAGCTTCTCTGATTTTTCTGTATTCATACTTCCTCCAGCCACCTTGCTGCATCAAGTGCATGATAGGTTATGATAATATCTGCTCCGGCACGTTTTATTGCAGTGAGATTTTCCATTACTATGTGCTTTTCATCTATCCAGCCATTGGCTGCTGCTGCCTTTACCATTGAGTATTCTCCGCTCACATTGTATGCGGCAAGAGGAAGCTCCACCCGGTCACGGACTGCTCTTATAACATCAAGATATGCCAGCGCCGGCTTAACCATTACTATATCTGCTCCCTCATCAATATCGTCCAGCACTTCTCTCAGCGCTTCACGTCCGTTGGCACAGTCCATCTGATATGTCCGCCTGTCTCCAAAACAAGGCGCTGATTCCGCTGCCTCCCGAAACGGTGAATAATATCCAGATGCAAACTTTGCACTGTAGGACATTATCGGTGTATTTATAAATCCATTCTCATCAAGTCCGGAACGTATCGCTGCTACCCTTCCGTCCATCATATCTGAGGGCGCAATTATGTCAGCACCGGCTTTAGCAAGACTTACCGCCATTTTTGTAAGCAGCGGCAGTGTCTCGTCATTGCATATCTCATGTCCGTGTACAACTCCGCAGTGACCGTGAGATGTATACTCGCACAGACAAACATCTGCAATTACCAGCATATCAGGATATTTTTCCTTTATCATGCGTACCGTCCGCTGTGTAATTCCGCTGTCATTATAAGCTTCTGATGCAAGCTCATCCTTATGCGCCGGAATGCCAAAAATCAGCAGACCTGATATTCCGCTGCTGTCTATCTCCTTCAGCAGCTCTCCTATCCTGTCCGGCGAATACTGATAAACTCCCGGCATTGACTCCACCGGAGTTTTTATATTCTCTCCCTCAATAACAAATACCGGATATATCAGCTCTTCCTTATTGATCTTCGTTTCACGCACAAGCCGGCGGATACTCTCGCCGCTGCGAAGTCTTCTGAATCTTCTCATTGACAATCTCCTTATTATTTTTTAGAATTATATTGCTCGTGTATTTTTCTATCTTGTCTCAGCCTTGTCCTTCTTTATCGAATCAACCGCTCCCTGACAGGTATGAGGGGAAGCGATAATAATTCTGTCTGTATATTTTTTCACAGCTTCTGCTGTTTTTCTACCGATACATACCGCTGTGCAGGCTGGTGAAAGTCTGCTGTGCTGAAAAAAACTCTCCGCTCCAAAACTGCTGCCGAAAATTATATAATCAGTGCCGATACTCTCAGGAAGCTGCCTGCTGCTGGCTTTGACAGTGTAAATAAATCTTTCACAAATGCCGAATCCACGGGAGCTGAGTATATCTGTCAGCTCCGGTGAGCCGTTGTCTGCACGAAGTATAAGTATTCTTTCACCGGTGTCCAGTTCAGCGGCAATCGTCTCCGCAATGTCACGGACAGTGAAGTTCTCAGGAAGAATATCAGGATATATCCCGGCGGCTTCAAGTACAGCTCCAGTGCCTGTGCCTACAACTGCAAATTTTATCCCGGCAAGGCTGCGAAGATCTGTTTTATTTCTCCGAAGATGCTCAAGAAATATCCTGCTGCCGTTCACACTGGTCAGGACTATGCAGCCATAACCTGAAAGCTCCGGTATTTCGCCTGTAGGATTTATAACTATATTGCTCTGATCTTTTGCCTCTGCACCTTCATTTTCAAGCAGCTGTGCTGTCTTCTTTACAAAGCTCTCACTGCCCGTTACTGTAACTGTAATGCCTGTCAGCGGAAGCTCCAGCGTCGGTGAAAAATCAAGGGCAGCCGTTTCTCCGACAACTATCACTGCCGGTGCTTCACAGCTTTCCGCAGCAGATGCAATTTCCTTCAGCGGCGCACGGACTGTCCGCTGACAATGAGTTCCGGCTTTGGATATCACTGCCGCCGGAGTATCTGCGCTCTTGCCGTTTTGTATAAGGATCTTGGCTATATCAGGCAGTTTTTTCAGTCCCATTAGGAATACCAGCGTGCCTTCGAGCCGGGCATATCCGCTGATATCTGTCATGCCCTCAGCTGTATGTCCGGTGATGACATGAAAACTCCGGCTGGTCATTCTATGTGTAACCGGTATTCCTGCCAGCTCAGCTGCTGCAATTGAAGAGGAAATTCCAGGAACAACAGTGTACGGAATACCATGCTTTTTCAGCTCAGCTATCTCCTCACCGCCTCTGCCAAATACAAAAGGATCGCCGCCTTTCAGCCTGCATACGCTCTTGCCCTGCAATGCCTTTTCCGTCAGCAGTGAATTGATCTCCTCCTGACTTGCACTGTGCTGCCCCGAACGCTTCCCGACACATATCAGCTCTGCATTTTCCGCTGCCATTCCCAGCAGCCGGCTGTCGATCAAAGCATCGTAGATCACACAGCTGCACTCCGATAATATCTTCTTTCCACGAAGCGTTATCAGATCATAGTCTCCGCAGCCTGCCCCTACAAGATATACTCTTCCTGTCAAAGTCCGCTCACCGCCTCTCTTGCTATTTTTTCATAATCTTCCGGATCTCCCTTACATATACTAAGTGCCGATGAATCCAATGTAACTGTCAGTATCATCGTTCCGTCCTCAATTCTCGCATACGCTCCCAGCGGTGAATTGCAGCCGGAATCCAGCAGCTTCATAACAGCTCTCTCAGCTTTGTAACATAAAAATGTATCTTTATGGCAGATTTTTTTCATCAGCTCTTTAAGTTCGCCCTGCCTTGACTGAACTGCTATTATTCCCTGACAGGGCGTTGGTACGGTTATCTCCGGTGCCAGTTCAATGTAACTGAATCTGCTGTCATTCCTCAGTCCAAGCCTTTCCAGTCCAGCTGCTGCAAGTATTATCCCGTCATACTCTCCGGCTTCAAGCTTTTTCAGTCTTGTGTCTACATTTCCACGAATATCACTGAAAACTCTCCCGGGAAAAACTGCGCTGAATGCGTTTCTTCTCCGGCGGCTTCCTGTGCCTACAGTCATTACATCATCTATAAAAGTGCCCTTTCTCATTACCAGTACATCTGCCGGGTCTCCTCGTTCAATTACTGCGGCAATTTCTGTTCCCTCTGCCAGTGCAAGGGGCATATCCTTTGCACTGTGAACAGCAATATCTATCTCCCTGCTGAGAAGTGCAGTCTCGATCGCTGAGGTGAACAATCCCTTTCCGCCTATCTCTGCCAGCGGCTTATCAAGGATAATATCACCCTTTGTCGTTATCTCAGTTATTTCAGTTTCTGCTCCGGCTGCTTCAAGTTCAGACTGTATCATTCTGGTCTGTGCCATTGCAAGGGCACTTTTGCGAGTACCTATTCTTATCTTCATATCTCTTCTCCAGTATTTCTTCTATCTCGCCGCTTCCCGGCAGATTCTCGGAACCCAGGCATATTTCAAGCAGCTCCTCCAGAACCTCACGCCGCTGAGTTTCTGTATCAAATCTTTTCTTGACTTCCGGCCGGTATTTTTTCAGCAGCTTTGCGGTCTCTGTTAATTTCCCGTTCAGCTCTCTTTCGATCAGCCGCCGGAGATACTTCGCCATAACCGGACTCGATCCGCCTGTGGATATTCCAATTGTTATATCATCTTTATGTACAAGTGCAGGAAAAATAAAACTACAATTCTCTATGTCGTCCACCGAATTGACCGGTATTTTTTTCGCCCTGCATAACTCTGAAATGTGCCGGTTCAGCTCACTGTCACCAGTTGCCGCTATCACCATAAATGCTCCATCAATATCACTGTCCCGAAAAGTACGCTCAATTCTCCTGACCTTAAGTCCGTCAAATCTACGACTTATTTCCGGTGCTATTACTGTTATCTCCGGCTCAAACGCTGTCAGCTTCTCTGCCTTTCTGAGAGCTATCTCACCTCCGCCGGCTATTATACAGCTCCTTCCGGAAATATCTGCATAAAACGGAAAATATCCCATATCATTTCGCTCCTATTTTCTCCAGTGCCGACAGCACCGCCTTAAACTCACCGCTGTCAAGATTCTCCCTGAGACTAAATATCAGCTGGTCTGTATCCATTCTGTCAAGCTTCGGTCTTATCCTCTCCAGCTTCGGCATGAAGCTCCTGTAGGCAAGCCTCTTCTCCAGCTCACTTATCTCCTCACTGATGATCTCTTCCGCCCGCTCTGCACTGCTCATGCGGATTGCATCATTTTTCTTCGCCAGATCTCCGATCTGATCAATGTCCACAAGCCTTATTCCTGGCATTGAGGATATACTTTTTTCTGCGTCAGGCGGTACCGCAAGATCTATGATGACCCGTGGCTTTTCAGTTTTCAGTGCTGCTGATAACTCCCGATTTGTAACCGTGAAATGCGGACTTGATGTTGCACTTATTATACTGTCACACATATCCATATACTGATATCTTTCACTGTATGGAATAGCTGTGCCTCCGGTATAATGTGCTGGGTCCGGCATTCGGCTGCGGACTGTGTATATCACCTTTGCGCTTTTATGCGATAGCAGATCACGCAGTATTGCTGTGCCTATCTTTCCGCTGGCTCCTATAAGCATTACAGTCGGCGAATCACTTTGGCTGACCGCTTCTTTGGCTGCAATGGTCGCTGTTGAAACTGGCGTGCGGGAAATCGGTGTCTCAGTCTTTATCCGCTTTGCACAGGCTATTGCTGACTGAAATATTGTGTTCAGCTCATAACCTGTGAATCCGCCTTCATGTGCTTCGGCATACGCTTCTTTTATCTGCCGCAGTATCTCGTCCTCTCCTACTATCATCGAATCTATCCCACAGGCTACACGATATAAATGCCGCACAGCTTTTGTTCCATAATATATCCTTAAATATACAGCTATATCCTCCAGCTGATGATCTGATGCAGCCGCAAGAGTTTCTGCTGCTATGTCTGTACAGCATCTGTCTTCCCCTGTAAAATACAGCTCCGTCCTGTTGCAGGTGCATACCAGAACTGTCTGCTCCAAGCCTTTTTCACTTAGCTCAGCCCTGATCTCCCTGCGTCTTTCCTTTGAAAATGCAAAGCTGCTTCGCACGTCAGCTCCGGCATTTTTATGGTTTATACTAATACAGAACATTTCTTGCATCTCCTGTTCTAAACCTGATTTTCAATCTTCGGCTGCCGGCTTTAGCCGCTCCCAAAGGGAGCGGCTTCTTAGGGGGGCTTCGCCCCCCTAATGCCTACACCCTACACAGCAGCTCTCTCATTTTTGGCAGCCTATTCTCGGCTGCCGCCTTTAGCCGCTCCCAAAGGGAGCGGCTTCTTAGGGGGGGCTTCGCCCCCCATAATGCTTACACCATAAATGTTATCATTTCGCTGCTTAACATTATATCACATAATTCCTACAATTTCAATAGTTTTTATCAATCTATTATCACCAGCTATCTTTAAAAAAAGCAGAAAAAAACACTGATAATACCTTACCAGTGCTAAAAATCAAAACAAATAATTATACATTCTTATCAAAGATCCAAAAATAAACTTTATTTTATTATCCGCATTAGATTACTACAGATTCTTCACGCACAGCATTGTTTGTGAGCAGCTGAACGGTATCCCCCTTTGTTATGAACAGCCGATAGATAAACACGTCCACCACTTCACCCACTTCCACCTGCGGCTCGTCAAGATCACGTCTTGCTACAAATGTACTTCCGCCGCAGCTTACTGTGAACTCAATGCAGTTACCTCTGAAAGCTGTACTCTCTACAACTCCGTCCACAGCTGAGCTTTTATATTTCTGAGGCTCATCCTTTTTGGTTATTTTCACAAATTCCGGACGGATTATTGCTTTATCATAGTCATCTATCTCATCAAAGCTTTTGAAAGCTTTATAGTCAGCAAGCTCTGAGGTCGTACCGAAAAATCCGGATGTAAAGGCTGTTGCCGGGTTCTGGTATATTTCGATCGGAGAACCGGCCTGTTCTATTCTGCCTCGGTTTGTTACAATTATCTGATCGGATACTTCGATCGCCTCATCCTGGTCATGTGTAACGAATATACTTGTAACACCCAGCTTTGAGATCATCTCTTTCAGCCAGCTTCTAAGCTCCTGTCTTACCTTTGCATCTATCGCTGCGAATGGCTCATCAAGCAGCAGCACCTGCGGATTTGGTGCCAAAGCTCTGGCAAATGCCACTCTTTGTCGCTGACCGCCTGAAAGCTGACTGGGATATCGCTTCTCAAAGCCTTCCAGTCCTATGAGCTTTACCAGCTCCTTTACTCTTGCATCTATATCCTTTTTTCTGACCTTCTGTATTTTTAAACCGAAGGCTATATTTTCATAAACTGTCATATATCTGAACAGTGCATAGCTCTGGAAAACAAATCCTATG
>CAMNFW010000051.1 GCA_946537565.1 uncultured Ruminococcus sp.
CCGTCAACCTCTTCAAGGGTAACAGCATCACTGCTCACGTCGATAAAGTCATAGTAATAGGACTTGATTCCGCTCTGATGCTCAATTTCAAGCTCAACAGCGACCTTATCACCCTTGACGATATCCGGCTCCTCATCGAATACAAGTTCAAGAGTATAAGTAACGTGTTCTTTCTTTGCTTCGATAGTAGTTTTATTGCCGTCAGTTTCGTTTTTAGTAACGACATAGGGCTTGATCATTGAATCAGAAGCCTTATCCGGATCAGTGATATCATTATATCCTTCGATCGGAGCATTCTGAACGAAGGTATGATAAACACGAATCTGATCCTTTCCGGTTCCGGTAACACTGTCATCAATGATGATAGTGTACTTTTCGGGATTATAGCCGATGGTATTGCCGGTTTCATTGCCTTCATCGTCGATCTCCTTGAATTCAAAAAGATTAACTTTTGATGAAGCATTGCTCTCCGGATCGATCTTTGTCATTGAATAGCCGACGATTTTATTTGTTTCATTGTCTGCAAGCTTAGCAAGAACATAGTAGTCTGCTTTATCATCAGTATCAACCGGTGCAAGTGTTGTACCGTCGAAGTCATAGAAATTAACTTCGACCTTATGACCGCCCTGAGCATCAAACTGGAAGAAATAAGAAGGATACTCAACCTGAAGCGGATTCTCCTCATCTCTGATCTTAATGCTCATGCCGTTTATTGTATCAACAACATCACAGTTATTTCCAGCAAGGACATCGGAAAGATCAATATCATCACCAGCGAGGTCAACGGAAGTATCCTTATTTTTAATAAGTGTGAAGTCATAGGACTCAACAATCGGTGAAACCTCCTGCTGTGTTGGAGGTCCTCCCCACATTCCCGGCACTGATACCGTCTTGGTCGGAAGTGAAACTCCTAACGCACCGCTTGACCAGCTGGAAACATTATCAGCATTGATCTCGATCAGCTTGTAGAAATCTCTGTTTGTATCCCCCTCTTCATACGGGAAATTTGGTCTCTGCGGTCCTTCCCATGTATACGTCATGTAGTAATCAGCGGCATGTTCATGCACAAGCAGGTAATAAAGATTATCATCTGTAGTGACCTTTGCTTCATTACCGCCCAGATCAGTAAAACCGATCCTGACCGAGGCAGAATTGAGGATATCATTGCCGTAGTAACCAAGAGCCGGTTCATCTGATTTAAAGATAGGCCCGGCTTCTGCAGAAGCAGTTAACTCACCTGCCAGAGGCAAGGAGTTAGGCAGCGCATACGTCAGCGTTATAACCGCCGAAGTCACACCGCTGAGCAATCTATTGCCCATTTTTTTCTTCATAGTTTTCCACCCTTTCTATAAATTTTTTAAAAAATGATCCAAGTTCTTCTATTCCGAATCCAGTGCTGTCTGTACACAACGCCGCAATAATCGGTCAAAAAACCGCATCATATTTTTAATAAGATAATTATATCACATAATTTATCAAAACGCAATATTATATTCAAAATTTAAATGATTTTTATACTGATAATTATGTCAGTTTCGACTAATGCTGTCAGAATGAAGCGTCAGGTTTTTTCTTAAAAAAGGAAATCCTCGGCAGTTTAACTTAGCCGTCTGAAAAATTCACTTCAATTTTCAGACAAATCCACTTGTATTATTAACAGTGAAAGATACGAGAATATTTCCAGAACGGTAACTCATTGTCATATTGCCATATTGAATCATAGCAGCACCCCTCCTTTATGTAAAAATTTCACAGTTAAATGTCAGCTGTACAGATATCTGATATTTACTGTCAGGTGGGATAGTTCAAATACCCCACAAGTTGATAGGTATATAATAAAACAAATACACTAATATGTTTTATTATAATATAAATCTGACTGTGTGTCAATAATTTAAGTAAATTCTTAATAATTTGTGAATAAAATCAGCATTTTGCACTACGGAATATCATTCGTTTTAGTAATTATATCTTGCTAACAAAATTCCGTTTGGTATAAAACGCCTGTCATTCTCCTGTGTGATAATAAAATATTATAATTTAAATACAGTTTGCTCCCGGCTGTCCTCTCGTATAAATCCATAAAACTGAGCTTACATATATCTTTATATTTAATTAATATTACAAAGTTTGAAAAGATGTTTGCAAAGCTGCCGGAACTATGTTATAATAACTGTGTATAGTCACGCAAAATCATAAATTCCCGGCTATACTATTTATATATATTATATTCAACTGATAGGAGCTGCTTTTTATGCCCACTGAAACACTTTTGAAATACAATAAACCTGCTGAAAATTTTGACCAGGCTTTGCCTGTGGGCAACGGAAGAATAGGCGGAATGATCTTTGGCGGTGCAGCTGAAGAGCTTATAAAGCTGAACGAAGACTCGGTGTGGTCAGGCGGACTGCGCCAGCGTGTAAATCCTGATGCTCAAGAGGGACTTAAGGAAGTCCGCAGTCTTCTGGCAAAGGGTGATATTCCGGCTGCGGAAAAGACTGCTTTCGAGAAATTGCAGGGAGTTTCGCCTAATATGCGTCATTATATGCCGCTGGGCGATCTCAGGATAAATATGCAGCTTCCCGGAAAGGCAAAGGATTATTCCCGTACCCTTGATATATCCACAGCGGTATCAGCTGTTTCTTTCACAGTTAACGATATCCGCTATACCCGTGAAGTTTTTGTCTCTGCATCTGACGAGGCTATGATAATCAGGATAACCTGTGACGAACCGGGTATGATAAGCCTTGAATGCTCCATTGACGGCAGAGATGATTACTACGACAACAACCGACCCTGCGGAGAAAATATGCTTATGTACAACGGCGGCACCGGCAGCCGTGACGGTATATTTTTTGCTGTGGCTGTCGGCGCATCAGCTGAGGGCGGCAGCCTGAGAACTCTCGGCGGAAAGCTTAAGGCTGAGAATGCAGATTCTGTGACAATAGCCCTGTCAGTCCGCACAAGCTTTTACACCGAAAACTATGAAGAATCCGCAGAGCTTGACGCTGAAATGGCTTTGCAGTGCGGATACGAGGAGCTTTACTACCGCCATGTCAGCGACTATAAAGAGCTTTTTGACCGGGTCGAGCTGAATCTCATTGACAACAGCGGTGAGGATCTCTCCAGACTTACCACCAGCGAAAGACTTACAAGACTGAAAGGCGATGAGCTTAACAGCAAGGACTGCGAAAGGCTTATCCATGACAATAAACTCATTGAGCTTTACTTCAATTTCGGACGCTATCTCATGATCTCCGGCAGCCGTCCGGGTACGCAGCCCCTGAACCTGCAAGGCATCTGGAATCAGGATATGTGGCCGGCTTGGGGCAGCAGATATACTATTAATATTAATACAGAAATGAACTACTGGCCTGCTGAAAGCTGCGGACTTTCTGAATGTCATCTTCCGCTTTTTGATCTGCTGGAGCGTGTCTGTGAAAACGGCAGGATAACCGCAAAGGAAATGTACGGCATAAACAAAGGCTTTGTCTGCCACCACAATACCGATATATGGGGCGATACAGCTCCCCAGGATCTGTGGATGCCCGCTACGATATGGCCCACCGGCGGCGCATGGCTGGCGCTTCATATCTTCCAGCACTATGAATACACCCTCGACAAGGACTTTCTTGCCGAAAAATATCATATACTCAAAGAGGCAGCAGAATTTTTTGCTGAATACCTCATTGAGGACAGCGAAGGCAGACTTGTGACCTGTCCGTCTGTTTCACCGGAAAACACTTATCTCACCGAAGACGGTGTTAAAGGCTGTCTCTGCGCCGGTCCTTCAATGGACTCACAGATAATAACTGTGCTGTTCACCGATGTCATCAAGGCTGCTGAGGTACTGGGCATTGATCAGGAATTATCCCGGAAGCTGGCTGATATGCTGAAAAAACTGCCTCAGCCGGAAATAGGCAAATACGGTCAGATAAAGGAATGGGCAGTGGATTATGACGAGGTCGAGATTGGTCACAGACATATATCCCAGCTCTTTGCCCTTCACCCGGCAGAGCTTATAACTCCCCATAAGACCCCAAAGCTTGCAGATGCTGCAAGAGCTACCCTTGTACGCAGACTGATACACGGCGGAGGCCATACAGGCTGGAGCTGCGCCTGGATAACGAATATGTGGGCAAGACTTTATGACGGCAGAATGGTCTACGAAAACCTGAAAAAACTCCTTTCCCATTCAACTAATCCCAATATGCTCGACAATCATCCGCCGTTCCAGATCGACGGAAATTTCGGCGGAACAGCTGCAATTGCAGAAGCTCTTCTGCAAAGTGTTGACGGCGAGATAATTCTTCTTCCAGCATTGCCAGACGAGTGGAGCAGCGGTCACATCAAAGGTCTAAGAGCAAAGGGCGGCTTTGAAGCTGATATCGAATGGAAAGACGGAAAACTCTCAGCTGCACGCATCATATCCCACTGCGGAGGAGAATGCAGACTCCGTACAAACTGTGTTGCAAGCATAACCTGCGGCGGCACTACCGTAGATTCACGCATAGATGACGGAGTTATCATCTTCAATACTATCGAAGGAAAGACCTATACAGTCAAGCCGTAACATTTTTTAAAAAAACTCTTCACAGCCGATTTTTCAGCAAAAGAGGAGATATGGCAACCCTATCTGTCAGGAGAGAATAAAAAATATGAAGACAAAAAAATTTATCGCACTGGCAGCAGCCGCAGTTTTTGCACTTACCGGCACTGTCTCCTGCGCCAACAAAAAGAAATCAGATCAGTCTGATAACGTCAGCGATATTGAGATAATCGAAGACCCTGACCTTATCGAATCCTCCACAAGCTATGAGCTGAGTGAAGAGGAAGTCGAAAAATACCCGGACTATCCCATATCCTACCCGGAGATACAGCAGAAAAAAACCGGTGATCTATATGAAGCTGAGGACGCACAGTTAAACGGTGATCTTACCATTGAAGGCAAAAAATCTGAAAAAGATGCCGGTGAAGATGACTCAGGCAGCAATGATACAGCTGAAGCTGAAAATAATGACAGCCAGAACAGTGATGATGAAAACAGCGAAAATGATGAAAAGAAAAACGAAGCTGCCAAACCTGACGATCCTCTGTCTAAATACAGCGGTGACGGCTATGTTACGGGTTTCAAGATCGACGGAAGCAGCTCTGTCACCTTCAAGGTCAAGGCTCCCAGCAACCAGCACTATGATCTTTCCTTCAGCATCGCATCGCAGCGCCAGATAAGCTGTCTCGTCACCCTCAACGGCAATGAGGTCACAACGTTCAAATCTATGGATGACGGCGAATTCACCCTCATTACCATTTATGGTGTATTTCTTGTCAAAGGCGAATCTGAGATCGAAATACGCCCGGAAAACGGCAATCTCTGTCTTGACTATCTCAGGCTTTCCAACAACACCTCCCTCAATGACATCAGCTATGATGCTGAGGATCAGCTGGTGAACAAAGATGCCGGCGAGTCTGCCCGTGAGCTTAAAAACTTCATGACCGAAAATTACGGAAAATACGTCCTTACCGGTCAGTATGCCTCCGACGAGACCAACAAGGAGCTTGACCTGGTTTACCGCTCTACGGGAAAATATCCGGTTATACGCTTCTCAGCTATCCACAACGGAAAAAACTCCTTCGATGAAACATTCAAGGATATAGATGCCTGCGCTGACTGGTACAGAAAAGGCGGAATAGTTGGTCTTATGTGGTACTGGGAAAGCCCCAGCAAAAAGAAACCGTCAGTTTATGCAAAGGAGACAGATTTTGTTCTTTCCGATGCAATGACAGATGAAAAGATCGCACTCATGGATCAGGAGGATATCCGTGGACTTTACGGCGAGGGAAAAATTTCCGAGCAGTGCTATGGACTGATTCTTGATATAGACAATATGGCAGGGCAGCTTACTTCCCTGAAAAATAAAGGTATCCCTGTACTCTGGAGACCTCTCCATGAAGGAAGCGGAGACTGGTTCTGGTGGGGCGCAAGCGGCACAGAAGCCTATAACTGGCTGTGGGAACTGCTTTACAACCGTCTTACCGGCTATTTTGGTCTGGATAATCTTATCTGGATCTGGAACGGTCAGAGCGAGGATTCTCTGGTCAACAAAAAAACCTTCGACATCGCTTCGCTGGATATATATCTTGGAAAGGGAAAGGATTTCGGCAGCCGCTATGAACAGTTTGCTGCCCTGCAAAAGATCGTCGGAAAGGATAAGCTGATCGCTATGAGCGAGTGCAGCTGTGTGCCGGATATAGATGCTTCTTTCCGTGACAAATCCGTATGGTCATTTTTTGGCCTCTGGTACGGAAAATACCTTGAAAATGACAAGGGCGACCTTACCGAAGACTACTGCTCAAAAGACACTTTCATCAGAACTTATAACTCTGACGGCGCTCTGACACTTGACGAATATATCAAGCTCAGAGGCGGTGAACCCCTTAAAACTGAAGGCACTTCTTCCACAGCCGCTGCTTCCACTACTGCTGCAACTGCTGCTTCAACTGCTGCTTCAACTGCTGCTTCCGACAGCAATGCCGCTGAAACTGAAAACAATAACGATAACAACACTGAGACCACTGCGGCAAGCCAATGACGAGGTGATAAACAATGGCTGAAAGATCTTTGCAGATACCGCTTTCCGATCAGCAGATGACGCTGTACAAAAGCATGATCTCTGCCTGCTCCGGAAACGAATACCGTGCTGTGAGCTTTCGCATGAGCGATATACTCACAGTCAAGCCCTTCTCGGAATACTATGATCTGTTCATTTTCATGGAGGAGGACTTCAGGGAGCTTTCAGTATCTTCCGAAAGCTTTGTCAAGCTGAGGATCGCTGCGGAGGAGGCTGCTGAAAAGAAATGCGGCAGCTCCTCACTGGTCAGCCTTGAGATGATATATGACATTCTCATGAAAAAGGGGGATATCAGTCCTTCCAGCCGTGACAGACTAATGGCAAGGGAATGTGAGCTGGCAGTGTATTTCACCTTTCCCCGTTCACTGGGCAGGGAAATGTATTCCGCTGCAAAACGCTCAAAGAAAAATATCATCCTCACTGCCGATACTATATATCCAAGAGAAACGATCCTTAAGATACTTGAAAACTGCGGATATACCGGCTATAATGCCCTTATAATCCCTCATGAGCAGAAACTTTCCGGCGGCAGTGAGCTGTTCAGCACTATCATTAAAAAATCTAAGGTGCCGGAAAACAGGCTGATACATTTTGGCTGGGACGTGGAACAGGACGTCGAAGTACCGATAATGAGCGGTTCAAAGGCAATGCTGCTGTCTTCACCGGTGCTGTCAATGATAAGATCAGGACGACTGAGAGGATATATCCAGTCTCTGCATATTTATGATATTGATTCACCGGAGCTGCTTCCGCTGCACTGTGTTCTGGGACTTTATTCTGACTATTGCTTCGATGTTCCGCAGAACAAGCTTTATCTCAGTGATTTCTGCGGCAGTGAATTTCTGATAGGCTTCATAGTCCTCGGACCGCTGTCGCTTATAAATGACTATAAACCCTCCGATGATTTCCGGGAGAGGCTTATAGATATACTTTCCGGCAATGAAAAAACCGCTGCCGGCCGTGATGCTTTTATAAAAGCATTCGATACCCATTTCCGTGGGCATACAGATAAATACGGAAGCCGTGAGCTTGACCTGCCCTTTGAATTTTTCGTGCAGTTCAGTTCTGCCGGCGACAGAGCCATCTATCAGCAAAAAATGGAACCGGCAGATTTCCAGCACTGGGCAGATATTTCCGCTGACCCTGAGCTGGCACCGGTATACGGAAAAACCGCTAAAAAAAGCGCTCTTTCCAAGCTGGCTGACAGAATGTTCCCGCCCGGCACTAAGGTCAGGAATATGACTGACGGCATACTCTTCAAAATGAAAAACAGAGCCATGAACAAGGGGAAGAAAAAATGAAAAAAAGAGCATTTCCTGTAATTCTGACCGCTTTACTTATGCTTACCGGCTGCGGTTACGGTCAGACCGCCAGCGATTTCAAAGAACCTAAATATTACGAACCATACGAAATATCACCTATCAGAAACCGCTATAACTTCGATTATAACGCTGATTGGTACAAGGATTTTCTCGATCAGGTCAGGGGATTCAACACAACTGTCATTACAACTGAACGTATTGACAAACATCTGGCAAAGTCCGGTATCCAGGCTATGTCCAGCACCTGTCCGGAGGTTTTCTGGATAGATTCATACTACTACGCTCCGTCTACTGACGCTTCTAAGATAGATTTCAACATAAAATCCTGCGTTGAGGAAGACAAGATCCCGGAAATGTACAATGAGCTTATGCAAAAAGCTCAGGATATCGCTGATGCAGTCCCCTCGGATTACAGCGATTATGAGAAGATACTTTATGTTCACGATCATATAGCTGATATTACTGTCTATGATTACTCAGCTGTCGAAAATCCTAAAGCCAGTCTTGCTTACACAGCTTATGGCTGTCTTGTGGAGGGAAAAGCAGTCTGCCAGGGATATGCCGAAGCCTTTACACTGGTGATGAATCTGCTGGGTATCGAAAACGGCGTGGTCATCGGCGATACATATCTCGGCTATCATGCCTGGAATTATGTAAAGCTGGACGGCAATTACTACTGGCTGGATATAACCTGGGACGATCAGGATTCTACTTTTCCCACAAGCCATACATATTTTCTCTTCACTGACGAGCTTCTGAGCCGTACCCGTTATCCTGACCTCGACCTGAATTATTTTTCACCGGAGTGTACATCTCTCGACAAATATATTCCTGCTGAGGAAATGGCGTATCTCTCAACATACGATAAAGAGGCAGTAAAACAAGTCATGGAAAGGCATTCCGATGACAAGTACTGCGATATAGTTTTTGACAGCTTTGAGGCATATTCTGCTGCTATGGAAGCTCTTCTCCGGGACGGAGAATTATCCTCTATCGCCCGGAAAGCCTGGGGCTCAGGAAGTGTAAAATATTACAGCAATGACCATATGCTTACGCTGACTGTGATTTCCACTGCCTGAAAAAAACATAGCTTAAAACTTATCTTTCTGCTTATAGACAGATCCCGACTTCGTTCCCCATAATTCCGCCTGTTCCAGTAATAGCCGGAGAGGTTTCCCGATTCGATTTTAATTTATTCGACCTTTTTCTGATATTATTCTATTTCTCTGCTTTTTTCCAAATATACTGACATTATTTGCTGTTGCACACATTTTCCTGTTGTGATATCATATATTTATACCAGTGCCGTACAGGATAAAACAGAGATGCGATCAACTATTTTTCGTCATCATGCACAATAATTCTAATGATTATCCTTTGATTTTCCCTGTGATATTGTAAGATATGACGAAAATTCTGAAAGCGTTTTCCTTAGATTTTTTCTGCGGTGCCGGCTGAGGATATACCGGATAAATCAAGGAGGAAAAAATATGAACAGCAAAATAAAAGTACTTATAGGTGATGATTCAGCTTCAACAAGCGTTAATCTCGCAAACAAGCTTCGTGAAAAAGGTCTTTACGTCTACACCAGACGAAAGGATTGCCAGGTAATAGTTGATTCTATCAGAAACGATCCGCCGGACGTTGCAGTTCTTGATATAAATATTAAAAACGGCGATGCCGTCACGGTAATGAAAAAAGTCCGTGAGCTGCCTGTGAGAACTCCGGCATTTATTATAACCTCTGACCTGGACAATGAATTTATCGAGCATCAGGTCATGGACAACGGCGCTTCAAGATTCATGCTGAAGCCCTATGATGCGGAGGAGCTTTTCAGTGTGATAGACTCTGTGCTTGGCGACAAAACCAGCAGCATGAGCAATGACATGGAAATAGTTGTTACGGATATGATACATCAGCTGGGTGTGCCGGCGCATATCAAGGGTTATCATTATCTCCGCACAGCTATACTCTATTCCATTGAAGATAAATCCCTTCTGGAAAGTGTCACTAAACTGCTTTATCCAACTGTTGCCAGCCTTTATGATACAACATCGTCAAGAGTTGAACGAGCTATCCGCCATGCAATCGAAATAGCCTGGGACAGAGGAAATGTGGATACGCTCAATTCATTCTTCGGCTACACCGTCGATACGAGCAAGGGAAAGCCTACAAATTCTGAATTTATCGCCCTTATAACCGATAAGCTCAGACTTCGGTATAAAAAACAGGAATGGAGAAACAGAAGACAAGAACCTCTCCGCTCTCATTTTTCAGAATAAACAGGGCAGTTTTTTTAAAGATCAGCCTCTGTTGTTCGTGAAAATATACATAGAAATAAAGCTGTATCCTGCAATGCTAAGGCTTAGCACTTTTGCAGCAGCTATAATCTTAATATAAAAGGAGTAATATCTATGGCATTCAAAAAAATCAACATCAGTGAGCTGAGCTTCAACCCTTTTGATAAAATCGGAAAGGAATGGATGCTGCTCACCGGCGGAAATATGGAAAAATTCAACACCATGACCGCTTCATGGGGACAGCTGGGCGTTCTCTGGAACAGAAATGTCCTTACTTGTTATATCCGCCCAAACCGCTATACATTTGAGTTTGTGGAAAACGGTGAGTATCTGACAGCTTCTTTCTTCGGCAGTGAATTCAAAAAGGCGCTCTCATTCTGCGGAAGCCACTCCGGAAGAGACTGCGATAAAGTTAAGGAGACCGGTCTTACTCCTGCGGAAATCGACAGCTGCGTAACTTTTGAAGAAGCTGAAATGGTTTTTGTGCTTCGCAAACTCTACAGCTATGATCTCCAGGAAAGCGGTTTCCTCACTGATGACGGCATTCCCGGTCAGTTCTTTGGCTCAGACCCTTATCACAGAGCCTATATTGCAGAAATAACAGCTGTTTACATCAAGGAATAAAATATAACAAAAAGCCCCCCGTAACAAGGGAGCTTTTAATGTTTGTGGTAATAGTAAGATCATTTTTTTTGTCCGGGAGCTGTGAGATCTTCCTGTGAACGGTTTATCCTGGCAGTACCTAAGTAATCGCCTTTCAAAGTGTAAGTGTAATCCATTCCCCAGCCGCTTCCAAGTGCCTGAGAAAGCGCAAAAGCACAAGCCTGGACATGAGGATTTTTCCTGGTGCTTTTTTCAAGGTCACGCAGACCGATAGATGCAAAGGGAACGGTTGTAACAGAGTTATTGCCGTAAAAAATGTTCAT
>CAMNFW010000052.1 GCA_946537565.1 uncultured Ruminococcus sp.
TTTTATAATAATAAAACAAAGACTTATTCAGCAGAGTTGAGAAGCTTAGCGAGCTGAGACTTCTTTCTTGCAGCCTTGTTCTTATGGATAAGACCATGAGCGCAAGCCTGGTCAACCTTCTTGATAGCAACCTTTACAGCCTCTGGAGACTTCTCAGCGTTAGCGTTCTTGAGAACAGTCTTGAGGTTAGTCTTTCTTGCCTTGTTTGAAGCAGCCTTTGTAGCGTTAACCTTAACTCTCTTCTTAGCAGATTTAATGTTTGGCATTCTGTTTACACCTCCTTGTAACAGCGCCGGGTATAAAAACCGGACAGCTTGCAGATAATAGAAGCGCATACGGGTTTACACGCTTCCGGCAGATGCAACGCACATCTGCCATACTGAGACAATGATAATTATAGCATTTTTTGCTGAATTTTTCAATAGGCAAAACTGAAATATTCTGCTGAATTTTTTGTGTGGATTTAAAGCATTATGCACAACATGGAGGGAAATATGAATATCAGGACTGATCTTGCATTGGAGCAGATATCTGGCGGTGAGCTGCCGGAGGGTGTACACATAGCTGAAAGGGGCAGGAGTTTTAATATTACCGAGATAGTTATAGACAATGACAGCTGTGCTGAGATGATTGGCAGGGGAAAGGGCAGGTATATAACCCTTGAGGGCGGAAGTCTGAGCCGTTTTTCTGATGATTATGAGGACATGGCGCAGGAGCTGGCACAGGAGCTGAAAAGGCTTATACCTGAGGGTGATATACTGGTGGTCGGACTGGGGAACAGAGATATAACTCCCGATGCGGTAGGTCCGCAGACGGCTGAAAAGGTTCTTGCTACAAGACATTTGCAGAATGAGCTGAATGAAGAGGAGGAAAGCTTTCTGACATCGCTGCGCAGGGTAAGCACCTTTGCCGGTGGAGTAATGGGTCAGACCGGGATAGAGACAGCGGAAATAGTCCGTGGGATAATCCATGAGACAGACCCGTCTGGTATAATCGTTGTAGATGCACTTGCCTGTTCGGATATAAGCAGGCTGGGAACAACAATTCAGCTGACAGATACAGGCATATCGCCGGGCAGCGGAGTTTCAAACGCAAGAAAGGAGCTGTCGGAGAAGGAGCTTGGTGTGCCGGTTATTGCAGCCGGAGTGCCGACGGTGGTGGATATGCACACGATTGTCCGCAGTCTGACGGGACAGGACATTGATAGTGAACTGCCAAACATGATGGTAACTCCGAGAGATATTGATCGTCTTACAGAACGTACTTCACAGCTTTTAGCCTTTGGGATAAATCTTGCGCTCCAGCCTGGATTGAGCTATAGTGATGTTATGGGATTGTTCTGAGCGAGCCTGCACAGCTGCGAACGGCTGATGATATTGATAAAGATGCAGCTGTAAAAAAGAATGGGCAGTATAAATTATTTATCTTAAGAGCAGCACCGGATAGCCTTCATAGTAAGGCTTTATAATTTCCGGGTGAGAGTCAGCATAGGTGAAAATTTCATCGGCAAGACCTTCTTTCAGCAGACCTGTAAGCTGAGACAGCGGACGTTCAAAAAGCTCCTTGCAGTCAGAAGCCAGTGCAATTACCTGTCTGTTTCCGAGACTCATTATGCGGTAGGGGAAAATACGGCAGACAAATGGCTTTTCATCACCGAGGATACAGCCGTTTTCAGACAGCGCCGGACAGGTGAAGGTCTGTTCATCGGACAGCTTATCGGGTTTGAAAACAAAGCCGCCCTCACAGGAAATGAAGGCAGTGCCGGGTCTGGCGGCGGTGATCTTTCTGCACATATCAGCTGAGAAAACCGGAGTTTCCCAGAGGTCATACAGATCGAATATACAGCAAAGCCTGCAATTGGAGCAGGCTTTTTTTGACAGTATTTTATTCAGCATATTTTTTGTCCCTGATCGTTGGAAGAAATCTCATTTGAGGCGGCTTTCAGCTCACCTCTGTGCTGGTCGATAATAAGGCGGATAGCGTTGTAAAGATAGGGTTTGAGAGTATCAAGACCGCAGGGTTCGCTGTAGAGAATAGCGGAGTAGCAGGTGGAAGAGACCAGCTCGATTATCATGAAGAGCATTATTTCCGGCTCCTTGAATTCATAGGGAGCTTCGTTCAGCATATCGGAATAGACCTTGCGGAAGTCGATATCGTCCTCAGTATTCTTATTGAATATAGCGTTCTTGAAGATGCCCCAGCTGAGGTTTTTGGAAATAAAATTAAGAAGGACTTTATCCTTGCTGAACTGGTCGATTATATTATCCAGGAGCTTCATAAGCTTGTCCTCGAAGGAAAGCTTATTTTTTTCGGCTTCAACAGACTGGGCAGCGGTGCGGAATATCTGGCTTGCCTTGTGATAGATGAGTTTGTTGCGGATATCGTATTTATCCTTGAAGTAAAGATAAAAGGTACCTTTAGCAACCCCAGCCTTGCTGACGATTTCAGAGATTGAGGTTTTGCTGAAGCCTTTGGTGGTGAAGAATTCAAAGGCGGTTTTAAGAAGGGAATTTTCCTTCTGTTTTTTATTGATATCAATTTTTCTCATAAAATAACCTCTTTACGGCAAATATCGGGATAGGCTAATACTATTATACGTTATAACAGACCCAGTGTCAATAGCAAAAAAATGACTATTAGTCATTAAAACTGAGAGGAAGAATTGTGCAGGTCTACAAAAATATGACCAGAGGTCAGAAATTTTCAAAAAAGATATTGACTATCGGTCATTTTTAGAATATACTAATATACAGCAAATAAAGAATTATTACCATATTGAATAAGGGGGAAGAAATATGTTGAGGTTCGGTGAGTTTATCGCTAAGCATAAAGTGCTGATACTGCTGATAGGAATACTTCTTATTATCCCGTCCGGCATCGGTTATCTCAACACAAGAGTCAATTACGATATCCTGTCTTATCTGCCAAAGGATATAAATACTATGGTCGGTCAGGATATACTCAAAGATGAATTCGGTCAGGGCGGCTTTTCACTGGTCATGGTGGAAGGAATGAGCCCGAAGGAAATTAAGGAAACGGCAGATAAAATATCTGAGGTGGAACACGTTTCAAGTGTCCTGTGCTACGATTCGCTGACGGATATGAATATCCCGAAGGAAGTCCTTCCGAAAAAAGTCTTCGATTTTTTCAACAAGGACGACACAACTATGATGGCTGTGTTTTTCGATGACACCACATCCGCTGACGGTACCCTTGCTGCTATTGATACAATGAGGGAAATTACCGGCGAACAGTGCTTTATCAGCGGTATGTCCGCAATTACCGACGATATGAAGCACCTTTCAGACAGCGAGTCGATAATCTATGCTGTCATCGCTGTTATACTTACTTGCATTGTACTGGTCATTGCAATGGATTCATTCCTGATACCGGTTTTCTTCATGCTAAGCATAGGACTGGCGATAGTATGGAATTTAGGTTCAAATTTCCTCATGGGAGAGATATCATTCCTGACCCAGGCACTGGCATTGGTATTGCAGCTGGGTGTTACAATGGACTATTCCATTTTTCTCTGGCACAGCTATAAGGAACAGCTTGAAATTTACCCGACAGATAAAAATGAAGCAATGGCACACGCAATTGCTAATACCATAGTTTCTGTTGTAAGCAGCTCCTTTACAACGGTTGCCGGCTTCCTTGCAATGTGCTTCATGAGCTTTACACTTGGACTTGACCTGGGAATAGTAATGGCAAAGGGAGTTGTGTGCGGCGTTATCGCCTGCGTAACAGTGCTTCCGGCAATGATCCTCATCTTCGAGAAGGCTATCACTAAAACCTCTCACAGAGATTTCATGCCAGGCTTCAAAAAGACCTCTTCGTTTATTGTTAAACACTGCGGCATCTTTCTTACAGCTGCAATTGTCCTGCTGATCCCTGCCGTTTACGGATATCAAAACTATGATGTTTACTATAAGCTGGACAGCACCCTTCCGGCGGACCTGGAAAGCGTTATCGCAAATACTAAGCTGAATGAGGATTTCAATATGCCCAGCACTCATATTCTCCTTGTCAGGTCTGATATGCCGGCTAAGGACGCTAAGGATATGATGAACGAAATGGAAGGCGTGGACGGTGTACAGTTTGCAGCCGGTTTCAATACACTGGTTGGCAGTGCGATTCCGGAGGAGGTAATTCCGGATTCTGTAAAGAGCATACTCAAAGGCGATGAATGGCAGATAATGCTTATCGGTTCGGAGTATGAGGTCGCTTCTGACGAGGTAAACGAGCAGGTGGCTGCTCTTAATAAGATAGTTCAGAAGTACGATGAAAACGGTATGCTGATCGGTGAAGCTCCGGCTACCAAAGACCTTATCGAGATCACTGACCGTGACTTCAAGGTGGTAAGCATACTTTCTATAGCTGCAATTTTCCTTATCATAGCTATTACCTTCAAGTCGATATCACTGCCGGTAATACTTGTTGCAGTTATCGAGCTGGCAATAATGATTAATATCGGCATAGCTTATTTCATGGGAACTGAACTGCCCTTCATAGCTTCTGTGGTAGTCGGTACTATCCAGCTGGGCGCAACCGTTGACTATGCGATTCTTATGACCACAAGATACCGTGCAGAAAGATACTCCGGCAAGGATAAAAAAGAAGCCGTCAGCATCGCTCTCAGTACATCAGTAAAATCTGTTATAACCTCAGCATTGGGATTTTTTGCGGCAACAGTAGGCGTTGCGGTATATTCTGAGATAGGTCTTATCTCATCGCTCTGTGTTCTGCTTTCGAGAGGCGCTCTTATCTCAATGGTGATAGTAATAACCGTGCTGCCTTCAATGTTCATGGTCTTCGACAGCCTTATCTGCAAGACCAGTGCAGGCTTCCTTCCAAAAGACCAGCACAGTAATAAGAATAACATGAATCAGCAGCCGAAGATCAGCCTTGCAAAAGGGTGAAGCTTAATTCGGAATGCGAAATTATAAATTAATATAGGGGGAGAGACATTTATGAAAAATTATCAGAGAATTTTAGCAGGAGTTGTGGCAGCAGCTTGTTCAGCAGCAGCTACAGGTTCTATCGCATATGCAAAGAATAATAAAAATAATAATCAGGAGAGGACTGCTGTCAGTGTAAAGGGCGAAAGTGAAAAGGCTCCCCGTAAGGCTGCCCAGGGTAAAGCCAATAAGAATGAGACTGTGTATGTCCTCTGCAATAACGATTCATCGGTTAGGAATGTGGTGGTCAGCGACTGGCTGAAAAATACCGGTGCTGCTTCTTCACTGGAGGATGTCTCTGATCTTGCGGATATCGTCAATGTCAAGGGCGATGAAGTGTTCTCCCAGTCCGGCGATGAGCTTAACTGGAGCGCTGGCGGCAGCGATATCTACTATCAGGGCACCACAGACAAGGAGTTGCCTGTTGATGTCACTATGACCTATTACCTGGACGGCACCCAGATTTCTCCAGAAGCTCTTAAGGGCAAAAGCGGTCATGTTACTATCCGCTGGGATTATTCCAATAAGCTCAAAACTACTAAGCTCATCGGCGGTGAACAGAAAGAGATATACGTTCCCTTCCTTACTGCCAGTGCTGCTGTTTTAGATACGAGTAAATTCCTCAACGTTGAAGCTGTCAACGGAAAAATTATCTCTGACGGCGAAAGAATAATCGCTGTCGGTGCAGCATTCCCAGGACTTACTGAAAGTCTTGGTCTTGGTGAAAATAAGGATATCGACTTTGAGCTGCCGGAGTATTTTGAGATATCAGCTGATGTTACAGACTTTGAAATGGGTACATCAGTGACAGTTGTCTCTAACGAGATCTTCTCAAAGCTTGATATCGACGAAAATATGTCCTTTGACGATCTTACCGATAAGCTCACTGAACTCAGTGACGGTGCTAAAAAGCTCCAGGACGGTGCTGCTCAGCTGTATGACGGTATTTCTACTCTCAGCAGCAAGTCCGGCGATCTCACTGAGGGCGTTGACAAGCTGAAAAACGGCGCAAAACAGCTCAGTGACGGTGCCGGTCAGTTAAGCTCAGGTTCAGCTCAGCTGACTGACGGCGCAAAATCTCTTGCAGATGGTGCAGCTGCCCTCAATGACGGTGCTAAGTCTGCAAAGGACGGTTCAAAACAGCTCGCTGACGGTATCAGTGAGGCTGGAGCAGGTTCGGCAGAGCTTTCAAAGGGTGCAGATGAACTCAATAACGGCGCAGCAGATCTTGCCGAGGGCATAAAGTCTGCTAAGGAAGGTTCAGATGAACTGGTCAAGGGCTATGAACAGGTTGATCAGGGTACAGCAGCTCTCAGTGAGGGTTCAGCTTCATTCAGCTCAGGTATTGCAGCTCTGGCTGACGGTGCAGCACAGGTGGATTCCGGTGCAGCACAGCTGTCTGAAAATATGACAGCGTTTGCTTCCGGAGCTTCACGGCTCAGCGAATCTGCCGATACCCTTTCAAAAGGAATCACCTCAGCTAAAAATGGTGCAGATGCTGTCAGCAGCGGTTTAAACTCCGCTAAGGCTGGTGCAGATGAACTTGCTGCCGGTGCAGGTCAGCTTTCACAGGGTGCAGCTGAACTTTCAGCCGGTATGGATTCTGCAAAAGCAGGTGCAGATGCAGTCAGTGAGGGTATAAACTCCGCAAAGACTGGTGCAGATACTCTTACAGCCGGCGCTCAGCAGCTTACAGAAGGTGCAGGCGAGCTTGAAGCTGGTCTTGTATATGCCGGTGCAAATCTTGATACCACTATCGCAGCAAATGAACAGGCTCTTGCAGCTTTACAGGCTGTATATGCTCAGTCTCCTTCCGAGGAGCTGGCTGCCGCTATTGGTACTCTTCAGCAGACTATCGACGCTCAGAAACAGATCGCTCAGAGTATGGAAGAGGGCGGTCAGCTCAATAACGGCGCTGCTGCCATTTCAGCTGGCGCTCAGCAGCTTACAGGCGGTCTTGGTCAGCTTTCAGAGGGACTTTCCGCAGCTCAGACCGGTACTGATTCTCTCAGCCAGGGCATGACCTCACTCAATGACGGTGCGGCAGCTCTTTCAGCAGGCGCTCAGGATCTGGACGGCGGACTTGGACAGCTTTCAGCAGGCCTTGAAGCAGCACAGAACGGTACTGCTGATTTATATAAAGGCATGATCGAACTTGACGAAGGCGGACAGCAGCTGGCTGCCGGTGCAGGACAGCTTTCAGATTATTCCGTGCTTCTCTCACAGGGTGCAGCTTCACTTTCCGGCGGTGCATCACAGCTCAACGCAGGCGTTGGAACACTTTCAGCCGGAAGCACTGATCTTGTCGGCGGACTTGATACTCTTATCGCCGGCATAAATCGACTTTCCGCAGGAAATCTCGCCCTCAACGGCGGTCTCGGTCAGCTTTACACAGGCTCGTTTACATTAACTGACGGCACTGCACAGCTGGCAGCCGGCGCACAGGCTCTTAACGGCGGTTTCGGTCAGCTTACTGCTGGCTCAGCTGCACTGGATAACGGTATTGCTCAGCTTTACAGCGGCAGCGGTCAGTTGTCCGGCGGTGCAGATACGCTTTATAAATCTCTCGTAACTTTCAAGACCGGTGCAGCTTCTCTCAGCAGCGGTGCAGATGAACTTTACACAGGCATCGGCACGCTCAGTGACGGTGCGGTCGCACTTATTGACGGTGTAGGACAGCTTCGTGACGGTGCTGAGCAGCTCAGCGGAGGCATGATAAAATTCAATGACGAAGGAATCAGCAGGATAACCGCTGCGGCTGACGAGCTTCTTCCCGGAATCACCGACCGCCTTAACGCTATCCGTGAGGCTTCTCAGGAGTACACCACCTATTCCGGAAAATCTGATGATATGGACGGCAGTGTCAGGTTCATTTATATGTTTGACGGAACAGATTGAAATTGACAATCACATAACAGCGTCCGCAGTGTTTTCACTTACAGCCGGACGGTATATATAGATCAAGCTATCTCCTTCTCCTTATATCAATACCAGCGAAACTGTCTCAGAAATGGGGCAGTTTTCGCATTTTTTCAGGTCTGTTCAAGATAACAGGAGCTGAGGATTTGCCGCCGGAGGGACTGTATATTTTATGTGCCGGTCAACGCTGAATTAAAATTAATTCACAGTAAATTAATATTTGCGGTCTGACAGCAAAATTTGAAATAGCAATTAAGTACAAAAAAGCAATATAGTCATTGTGTGGTCTTCACAAATAATTTTGTCAATTGTATAAAATTAAAGATTTCCGTTGACATTCTGTTCATTTTGTGTTACATTATTAGTAACAATATTTATAAAGGAGTATGATAACCATGAAAAAATTTAACAAGGCATTTTCCCTCTTGACTGCCTCTGTCATGGCATCGGGAATCTGCGCCGCAAACATCAGCAGCTTAGGCACTGCTGATGCTGCTTCTTCCTCAGCTGTAGCACTGGTTGAGGCTATGGGTCAGGGTTGGAATTTAGGCAACACCTTCGACAGCACCAATACCTGGACTAAACCGCTGACTCCAGAGGCTATCGAAACTGCCTGGGGCAACCCCGTTACCACCGAGGCTATGATCAAGGAGATCAAAAAGAGCGGCTTCAAGACTGTCCGCATCCCGATCACCTGGTATCAGATGATGTCCGACAGCGGCGTTCCCAATGAAGAGTGGCTGGCAAGAATCAAGCAGGTCGTTGATTACTGTATTGATAACGATATGTACGCTATCATCAACACCCACCACGATGAGGCTAATGCCGGCGGCTGGATAAACGGCACGGGCGTTTCCACTAAGTTCGCTACACTCTGGAAGAATATCGCTGAGTATTTCAAGGACTATGACCAGCACCTGGTATTCGAGGGCATGAACGAAGAGGATCTTGACAATGCCACAATGATGAGCCTCAATCAGACCTTCGTTGATACCGTTAGAGCTACCGGCGGCAATAATGCTAACCGTCTGCTTCTTGTTGAAGCTCAGGCTAACAACACTGACAAGGCTCTCGACAGCAGCTTCTCTGCTCCTAACGACAGCGCAAATATGCTGGCTGTTTCTGTTCATTACTATGAGCCTTCAACCTTCTGCGTTGCTAAGCTCAACAGCAACTGGGGTCATCAGGAAACCTGGGGCACTGCTTCTGATATCACTAAGATGCAGAACCACCTCGACAGCCTCCAGAAAAAATTCATCGACAACGGCATCGGTGTTATCATCGGTGAGTACGGCGTTGACACCTCTTCTGCCGGCGGCAAGGATGACGCTTCTATGAAGAAGTTCCTTAAGGAAGTTTCAAACTATGCTCTCAGCAAGGACGGTATGTGTCCTGTTCTCTGGGATATGTCCGTAAAGACCGGCACTAACGGCGGCGAAGGTGATATGTATTACTTCAACAGAAATACCCTTGAATGGTATGACCCTGAGATCAAGGAGATCTTCATTAACAATGACGGTTCTGTTGATACCTCCGGCAAGACCGACCGTGTAACTTTCAGCGCTGCTGATATTCAGAAAATCGACGAGAAGAGCGGCAAGCCTTACTATTATATTGACCTTTCTCCTTATAAAGAGTTTGACGTTAATCTTTCCTCTGCCGTTGTAAAGTTCAGCATGACTGCTTCCGGCAGCACCGAGGCAAGCGGCGATATCGCCTGCAGCTTCAATGTTAACGGAAATGACGAAAATCTTTATTATTCAAATATCGACACAGCTGTCGGTATCAATGATACCAGCGCAACTATCGACCTCTCCGGTGCCGAGCCCTTCAATGTTGAATGGGATAAGACCGGCGCTGTTACTAAAACTGTCGATGGTAAGATAGATATGGACTACCTTAAGTTCGAGAACTGGTGGACATGGGCAAACAATGGCGACGCTTCTGTTGATTTCGACAGCGTTACTATCATCTTCGACGGCTATGTTACAAGCGATATCGCAGACGTTACAACTACTACAAAGAATGTTACTACTACCACCACTGCTACTACCACTAAGACTCCTGTTACTACAACTACTACTGTTTCTACAGAAGAGGGTCAGACTACTACCACCACTGAGTATGTAAACTTTGAGGGCGTTCTCGGAAACGCTTTCGTAGCTGGTCAGATGGGCGGCTACAAGCACTTCAAGCTGGCTGATATGACTGAGGAAGACGGCGTTGTTGCAGCTGTTGACGGTGACGGTCAGTATGAAGCTTCATGGACAATAACCGGTGACGGTACAGGCTCTATCGAGTTCCTGGTTCTCCAGATAGATCCTACTGAGGAGTTCGACAATCCTTTCACTACAGACGCATTCCCCGATCTTACACTTACTGTTGACAAGATCTATGTTGACGGAAAAGAGATCGCTTTCACACAGAATGATGCCGCTTATAACCTCAGATACTATGAGAGCGGAATCGCTTCTTCAAGAGCTTACCTCAGAACTAACTGGGGCGTAAATGACGGTGTTGACCTGGGTGTTGAGCCTGAGACAACTGTTATGAGCGAGATCAAGGTTCTCTTTACTGTTGGCGGTACAAACAGAGAAGGTACTTCTAATGTAACTCCTGTTGACGATAAGACTGTTTACGGTGATGCTAACCTGGACGGCAAGGTTACAGTTGCTGATGCAGTTGCTATTCTCCAGCACGTTGCACTTAAGGATAAGTACGGTCTCGTTGATGAGGCTCTTAACAACGCTGACGTATACAGCAGAGGCGACGGTGTTACAGCTATGGACGCACTTTCTATCCAGAAGCTTGATGCCGGTGTTATCAAGTCACTTCCAGAGTCAGTACAGGCTTCATAAAACATGAAAATAATGGGCACTGATGTATGTCAGTGTCCATTTTTTTGTTTAGCCGTCAGCTGTCAGCTTTGGGCATAATTTGTCAGTGTCCGTAGTTTACACTGAACTTTCATTTGTATATCATTGACTTTTGCGAAATAAGAATGTATAATGAAAATAGAAATGATAAGGGAGGCAGATAGATTGTATTGTATAGCTTGTGGAAAACAGATAGACAGCGACGCAGTTTATTGCAATCACTGCGGTTTCAAACAGACTGATGATTTAAGCACCTTTACTCCGCCCCTTGAGCCTGAAGCTCAGCAGGAAAACGATATTTTTGCCGCTGAGAAACTGAATGAGCAAAAACCAGAAACTCAGCAGGAAAATGATATTTTTGCCGCTGAGAA
>CAMNFW010000053.1 GCA_946537565.1 uncultured Ruminococcus sp.
TGCGTACAAATATTCAGTTGCAAAGCTTACGGCTATAAGTCCTGGACTTCCAGCCTGGAGCTTTCCGGAGATAGATCTTGAGACCATATTTGATGTGCTGCCGGTGAGCCTGACGATAGCGGTGGTGATAATGGCAGAGACACTGCTGGCAGCAAATAATCTTGCTAATAAAAATGGATACAAGCTGAACGAAAACAGAGAGGTTTTAGTATATGCTCTGGGAAATCTTTCAGCGAGTTTAGTAGGCTGCTGTCCGGTAAACGGCTCTGTATCGAGAAGTGCGATGGGCGAGCAGTATGGCGGAAGATCACAGGTCATGTCGATAACAGCATCAGTGACAATGATGTGCATACTTCTTTTCGGCACAGGATTTATACAATATCTGCCGGTGCCGGTGCTGACGTCGATAGTAATATCAGCGCTTATGGGAGCGGTTGAAACCGAGCTTGCAGTAAGGCTGTACAAAGAGGACAAACGAGAGCTGTTCATATTTCTGGGGGCATTTTTGGGAGTGCTGCTTTTCGGAACAGTGTACGGAGTATTAATTGGGGCAGCGATGTCATTTGCAGCGGTTATAATAAACACTTCAAATCCAAAGCGATCGTTTCTTGGGGTAATACCTGGGCATGAGGGATTTCACAGCCTGGACAGGAACTCATATGCAGTACCGCTGAAAAATGCGGTTATATACCGATTTTCTGGCAATCTTTACTTCTCAAACATAAATCTTTTCATCAATGAGATCGAAGAAGCAGTCAAAGAAGAGACAAGGTGCATCGTAATTGACTCAGGAGCGGTCTGCAACATTGACATTACAGCTGCTGACCGCATAAAAGCGCTTGAAAGGAGTCTTACACAGAAAGGGATAAGTTTGTATTTTGCGTCACATATCGGTGCGCTGAATGATCGTTTCCGACAGCTTGGACTGGGCAGATTTGTAGAGGAAGGTTTCTGCCGGCGAACAATCCCCTCAGCACTTGCAGCAGCTAAGATAAAACCGCCTTATGAGCTGGAGGAGACAGGTTTCAGCCAGACGGACACTCTTCCTTACGGCAGCAAAGATCTTCCGGAGTTTGAATGGGCGTTTGGCTCAGAGGCTGAAGAGGAAATGGAAAAATATACCCAGCGTATTCTTGATGGGATACATGAAAGTGATGTTCCGCCGGATTCTCAGCTGAGCAGCATCGTCAAAGCAACCGGACTTTGGAACGGGATAAGCCTGCTTGATCAGGAAGAGCTTCTGGAGCATCTTCTTGCTCATATCAGTGAGCTGTCGAACCGGCTCGGACTGCCTGAAGGAGTTATAGAAGATGCAATAGAACTGCGAAAAATAAAGCTTGCACTAAGACTGGATAAAATTGATCATTCGGCATTGCAGGAGCTGAGGGAGCATAATATCCGCATTGAAGAGAGCATGAAAGCGAAGGATCCTGAGCTTTATAATTCCATGATCACTCACAGGAATTCAGCCATTGAGCGGCTTTGCAAAAAATATCCTGAGTATGAAGAAATAATCAAAAAAATATACAAACAGTAAAAAAGGCCCTGTGGAAAAATCCGCAGGGTCTTGGTTTTGTATCAGATCAAAGATTTTCTATATATTCAACAGCGGGGTCGAGCCAATCACCTTCGTAAAGCTCGATAGTACCCTGATCGCAGTGTTTTGCAAGCTCTGTATTAACAGGAATCCTTGCGATAACGGGAATGCCGTACTCAGCAGCGATAGTGTCCAGGTGACTTTCACCGAAAACGTTGATTTTTTCGCCGCAGTGGGGGCACTCATAATAGCTCATATTCTCAATGATACCAATGATCGGGATATTCATAAGCTTAGCCATTTTAACAGCTTTCTCGACGATCATTGAAACCAGCTCCTGGGGAGAAGTAACAATGACAATGCCGTTAACGGGTATTGACTGGAAAACAGTCAGCGGAACATCACCGGTTCCCGGAGGCATATCAACTACAAGGTATTCGATATCTTTCCAGATAACGTCTGTCCAGAACTGCTTTACAACGCCTGCAATTACAGGACCACGCCATACAACGGGATCGGATTCATTTTCCAGCAGCAGGTTAATAGACATGATATCAATGCCCATTTTGCTGGTCTGAGGAATGATACCGAATTCACAGGCATCTGCCTTAGCGTGGATACCGAAAGCCTTCGGAACGGAAGGACCAGTAATATCAGCATCCATGATTCCGACTTTTTTCTCAGCTCTTTGCAGGGCAACAGAAAGCATTGAAGAAACGAGGGTCTTGCCAACTCCGCCCTTGCCGCTGACAACACCGATGACCTTGCCGATATTGCTCATCTGGTTAGGTGTTTCGAGCAGGCTCTGGGGCTTGCTGCTGCAATTTCCGGCACTTGGGCAGCCGGAGCAATCCTGGGGTGTACATGATTCACTCATAATATTTTAATCTCCTTAATAATGTCACGCAGAAAGCGTTATAGTTATCCTGCGGAAAACCGCAAAATATGTATAAAAATATTATACACTAAAAAAACGGATATGTCAACTGTCAGCGGTATTTATAAACTGTAGCGGATTCAAAGCCGTCCAGGAGGGCAGTAAGTTTGCCGAAAGCCATGCCGGTACCCTTTGCAGCGCAGTTTATAGCGTCCTTGGCGATGTGACAGTTTATGCCGAGGGTACGTTTTATAAGCTGAGGAAGACCGCCGAGAAGAGCGCCGCCGCCGGTGAGGAGCAGACCTTTGTCATAGATATCGCCGACAAGCTCAGGCGGAGCATCTTCGAGGACTTTTCTGACAGCCTCCATAATTGCGAAGGTATCGTCCTCGATAGCCTGGAAAAGCTCTATCTCGCTGAGATTCAGCTGAGCGGGAAGACCTTTGATAAGGCTTCTTCCCTTGACAGTATAGGTTATCTCATCAGTTGGGTCATATAGATTGCAAAGCTCCATTTTGACTTTTTCAGCGGTACGTTCACCGACGAGGAGCTTGTACTTGTTCTGCATATACTTAATAATTGAGCGGTCGATAGAATTACCGGCAGTTTTGATAGTATGAGAAGTTACAACACCGTTCATAGAAACGATAGCCACGTCTGTAGTACCGCCGCCGATATCAACGATCATATGACCTTTAGCCTTGTTGATATTAATGCCGGCACCGATCATAGCGGCGATAGGTTCCTGTATCAGGTAGATCTGACGGGAGCCGGCACTTCTTGCGGCTTCAACAACAGCACGGCTTTCGATATCAGTGATGCTTGAAGGGATGCAGATAATGATTTTAGGCTTGATAAGCTGTCTGCCGGTGACTTTAAGGATAAATTCCCTGATCATGCTGTGAGTGAGGTCATCGTCTGAGATAACGCCCTCGCTGATAGGTCTTTTCACGGCGATATACTCAGGGTTTCTGCCGATCATCTCATAGGCTTCCTTACCAACAGCGAGAACTCTTTCAGTTCGGGTATTATAGGCGATAACGGAGGGTTCGCTGAGAACGACACCCTTATTGCCCATAGTCATAACTATATTAGACGTACCAAGATCAATGCCAATATCAGTATTAGCCATATTATTTCAACTCTCCAATCTTTTAAGTAGTTTATGTATCAGTCCGGGAAATATCCGGTTGTTCGTCCTGTTCTTGTTCAACGAAGCTTCTCATCATATGCCAGAGGCAGGTATATCTGCGGCGGTGGGTATTTTTCTCAGCCATTTTTCTGACTTGTTCACGGCTTCCGATGAGGATAATAAGTTTTTTTGCACGGGTGACGGCGGTGTAGAGGAGGTTTCTGTAGCAGAGCTTTTCAAAACCATTAACCACCGGCATGATCACAGCTTCAAACTCACAGCCCTGACTTTTATGTACAGTAATAGCATAAGCCAGTTCTATCTGGGAGATAGTATCGAGGGCATATTTAGCTATTCTGCCGTCAAAGTTGATGACAGCAGTCTGGGCGGCGAAGTTGATCTCGATGATCCTGCCGATATCGCCGTTAAAAACGCCTGCACCCTGTTCACCGTCCTTAGACCAGGTGATATCGTAGTTATTCTTAGTCTGCATAACCTTATCGCCGAGGCGGAATGTATAAGTAAAGCTTTTGATCTCAGGCTTATTTTTAGCCGGAGGGTTCAGCATTTGCTGGAGGACTTTATTAAGTTCAATGCAGCCGGTCACGCCTTTTCTTGAAGGAGTAATGACCTGGATATCATCAGTGGGGGAGAAGTTATAAGCTTTCGGGAGCCTGTCCCTGTTGAGCTGCCAGATAAGGTCGATGACCTTTTGGGTGTCGGAGCGTTCAAAGAAGAAGAAGTCGTTGTTTTTAATATCAAGCTCAGGCATTTCACCTTTGATGATAGCGTGGGCATTAGTGACGATAAGGCTTTGTTTAGCCTGACGGAATATCTCCTTAAGCTGAACGACAGGAACACAGTGACCGGCGATGATATCAAAGAGAAGATTTCCTGCACCGACAGACGGCAGCTGATCACGGTCGCCGGTCATTATAAGCTTGCAGCCAAGTCTGACGGCACGCAGGAGCTTTTCAAAGAGTATAACATCGACCATTGACATCTCGTCGATTACCAGCACATCACAGTCAAGGGGATTATTCTCATTATGGGCAAAAACCGTTCTTCCACCGGAATCGTAAACGACTTCAAGAAGCCGGTGAATAGTTTTAGCCTCATAGCCTGTGAGTTCAGACATACGTTTAGCGGCACGTCCTGTGGGGGCAGCCAGGAGGACTTTTTCGCCTTTTTTTTCAAAAATAGAGATTATAGCATTCAGGGTAGTAGTTTTGCCGGTGCCGGGACCGCCGGTAAGAACGATAAGTCCACGGGAAACGGCAGTAGTGATAGCCTGACGCTGGATAGCTTCGTATTTGATATGATTTTCCTCTTCCTCAATATCAATGAGAGCATCATAGTTAAAGTCTTCGGGGGAGGTGAATTGTCTTAGGACATTTATCCTGTCGGCGATGAAGGTCTCAGCCCGGTAATAATCCGGGAGGTAGACATATTCCCTGTTGTTCCGGAAATACTCAAAAAGCTCATCCTCTTCGAGAGCGTAGTTATACGCACGGTAAAACTCCTGCTCAGAAATATTCAAGGTAGGAGAAGTCAATTTCAGTAAGATCTCAAGGGGCAGACAACTGTGACCGTTCGCAGAATTTGCCTTCAGTATATACTGCATACCGGCGATGATACGGGTATTTGCATCACGGGCGATATCCATATCTTTAGCGATAACATCAGCCTTGCGAAAATCCAGGTCAATGAATTCATCGCAAAGGATATAGGGATTGACTTTAAGCTGTTCGAGGGCATCAGCGCCGAATTTCTGGTAAGTCCGCATAGCGATGCCGGATCTTATCTCATATTCTGAGAGGAAGGACATAAGAGAACGAAGGGCAAAGAGTTTTTTAGCTTCCTCAGCGATATCCTGGCATTTAGCACGGGAGATGCCTTTGACCTCAGCGAGTCTGTGGGGAGCGTGTTCGATTATATCAAGAGTAGCAGCGCCGAAGGTGTTCACTATTTTCCTTGCAAGCCCCGGACCAATACCTTTGATAGCACCGGAGGCGAGGTATTTTTCGATATTGACAACGGTTTCAGGCAGCTTGCGTTCACAGTATACGACTTGAAACTGAGTTCCGAATTTTTTATGGGTGACATAATTGCCTTCGAGGATAAGTATCTCGCCCTCATCGACTTCACCGAGATTGCCGACAGCGGTAATAAGCTCACCGCCGGCATCGAGGTCGAGGACCACATAACCGTTAGCATCGTTCTTGAAGAGAATATTTTCTACAGTGCCTTCAATATGCAGTGTTTCCGCAGCCAAAGCTCCGCCGCCTTTCCGAAAAAATAGTCTATAGGATTATTATACTACATATTATCAGAAAATGCAAATGTTTCAGACAAATATTTTTCGAGCTGACTGCCGGGAATAATTACCGCATCGGGATTAGCGCTCAGAAACTGCCGGCAAAGCAGCAGCTGAGAGGAATCGGCGGAGAAATCTGCAAGAATGATATTGCTTCGTCCGCCGGAGCGGAGAGAGAGCAGTTCAAGTCTTGCGGGAAAGTTTTCATCTTCTGAGAAAACCGGCAGCAGGATAACATAAGGAGGGGCAGAGTTTTTATCCGGAAGCCTGAAAAAGAGAATAAAGATCTCAGCCAGGGCGATAACGGTCAGAAGCACAGCCATAACAATGATAGTGTTTTCCATATCATTCACCTCTTAAGGAATTATTCTGTACATTATATGGCGCTGCTGAGAAAAGTGTTACATTGTTCAGAAGAATATTGCTCACAGCATTTTGCTTAAATGAAATAAATAATTGAGATTCAAAATAAAATTTTGAAAAAGTACTGGATTTTTTTTATAGTATATGTTATAATCAGAGGGAAGGAAACACGGCATAAAATTAAATCATTCAAGCTTTGAGCAATATAATTCAAATCTGATGATCACCCTCAGCCGTGTTCATGAGCAGTTTACTGCCGGAAAGGAGTTTATTACCAATGAACATCAATGAGATCAAAGACCAGATCTGCGACGTTTGCCATAAGATGTGGCTGTTAGGCTGGGTCGCAGCGAATGACGGAAATGTCTCGGTCAAGCTTGATGACGGGACATTTATCGCAACCCCCACAGGTGTAAGCAAAAGCTTTATAACACCGGATATTCTTGTGCGTATCAATGACAAGGGCGAGGTCATTGAAGGCGCAGAAGGAAGACGTCCATCATCGGAGATAAAAATGCACCTGAGATGTTACAGCGAAAGACCGGACGTAGGCGCAGTAGTCCATGCTCATCCACCGACGGCTACAGGCTATGCTGTTGCAAACAAAGCGCTTGATGATTATTCCATGATAGAATCAGTAATAGCGATAGGTTCAGTTCCTGTGACACCATATGGAACGCCTTCGACAGACGAAGTACCGGAGGCAATTACACCGTATCTTCAGGAGCATGACGTTATGCTGCTTCAGAATCACGGAGCGCTGACAGTTGGAGCTGATCTGATCACAGCGTATTACCGCATGGAAACACTGGAGCTGTTTGCAAAGATAAGTCTTAATGCACATCTTCTTGGCGGAGCGCAGGAGATATCCCGTGAGAACATCGACCGGCTTTGCAGTATGCGTTCGCAGTACGGAGTCACCGGAAAGCATCCAGGCTACAAAAAGTATAACAAACAGGAGGATTGACTATGCTGAAAGGAATACCCTCGATTCTTTCTCCGGAGCTGCTTAAAATACTCATGGAAATGGGACACGGCGATGAGATAGTTATAGCTGACGGAAATTTTCCCGGTGCAGCCATAGCACAGCGGCTTGTAAGACTGGACGGCCATGGAGTTACTGAGATACTTGATGCAGTTATGAAATTCTTTCCCCTTGATACATATACGGAAAAGCCGGTTGGACTAATGGAAGTAGTTCCCGGAGATGACGTTAAACCGACGATCTGGGAGGATTACAAGGCTGTTATCAATAAATATGAGCCTGAAAACTGCAAGATAGAGTTCATTGAACGGTTCAGTTTTTATGAACGGGCAAAGAAGGCGTATGCCGTCATAGCAACTGGCGAAACCGCAATATATGCCAATATCATACTTAAAAAAGGTGTTGTAAAGGAATGAGCGGAAAGGTTTTATGTATTGACCTGGGAGCTTCCAGCGGCAGAGCTGTACTTGCGTGGATAAATGAAAATGAAGGCAAAATATCTGCCAGGGAGGTACACCGTTTCAAAAACAGGAGCGTTGAGGTAAACGGACGGCTATACTGGGACATTCTTGGGATATATTCCGAGATAAAGACAGCACTTGTGAAGGCGCACAGGGAAGGAGGTTTTTGCTCGGTTGGAATAGATACCTGGGGTGTGGATTATGGGATCATTGACAGCAGCGGACAGCTTATTTCTGCTCCGGTGCAGTATCGTGACAGCCGGACAGCCGGAATGAAGGCGGAGGCAGAGCAGCTTATTGACATGGAGCAGCTTTATTCCCTCACCGGAAACCAGATCATGGAGATAAACACAGCCTTCCAGCTTTTAGCTGAAAAGAAATACCGTGGCTATATCCTTGAAAACGGCGAAGCTATGCTGAATATTCCTGATCTTTTAGGATATATGCTCACAGGCGAGATATCCTCTGAGCTTTCAATTGCTTCAACGACGCAGCTTTTTGACCCGAAAAAACAGAACTGGTCAGATGCGGCGATCGAAGCCCTGGGACTTCCACGGAGACTTTTCCGGAAGATCATAAAGCCGGGACAGGTGAAAGGACTGCTGCGTAAAGAGCTGTGTGAGGAGCTTAATATACCGCAGGTTCAGGTTACAGCAGTCTGCGGACACGATACTCAGTGTGCATTTTATGCTGCACCGTATTCATATGCTAATCATATAATCATAAGCTGCGGCACCTGGTCGCTGGTGGGAACTACACTGAAAATGCCGATTCTTAGCCGGAAAGCAATGGAGCTGGAGCTTACAAATGAAGCAGGATATGACGGAAGCATTGATCTGCTCAAGAATATCACAGGTCTCTGGCTGATACAAGAGACAAAAGCTTATCTTGAAGCTCACGGCAAAATCTTAACATATGCCGACCTTGAAAATGAAGCAAGAAAATGCGAAGATTTCACAGCCTTTATTGATCCTGATTCACCGGAATTTTCAAAGGCGGGGGATATTCCCGGCAGAATAGCTGAATACTGCCGGAGAACAGAACAGGCTGTTCCAAAAACGATAGGGCAGGTGATGAGGACGATATATCTCAGCCTTGCCATGAAATATCGTCTTGCGATCGAGCAGATCGCAGAGCTTACCGGAAACAGCTATAGCAGCTATGAAGTTCAGATGGCAGGCGGAGGAATACGGGACACATATCTTGGTCAGCTTACAGCAGATGTAACAGGATTAAAAGTCGGAGCCGGACCAGTTGAAGCGACTGTTTACGGCAATGCACTTATACAGCTTATTGCCTGCGGAGAGATCCCGGATAAGGTCTACAGGCGCAGGATAATGCTGCGTACACGCATAGATCTGGGAGAGGATCATTTATACAAACCGGAAATGAATTATGACAGTGAATATGAAAAATTTAAAATTATAATTAAAAGGAGCTAATTACTATGAATTATCCAAAGATCGGCATAAGACCGATAATTGACGGCAGACAGTTCGGAATCAGAGAAAGTCTTGAAGATCAGACAATGAACATGGCAAAGGCAGCTAAGGAGCTTATCGAGAGCAATGTCAGATACAGTGACGGAACACCTGTACAGTGTGTAATATCCCCTTCAACCATAGGCGGCGGAGCTGAAGCTGCAAAATCTGAGGAGTTTTTTTCTTCACAGAATGTATGTGCAACGCTTTCAGTAACGCCCTGCTGGTGTTATGGCAGCGAAACCATGGATCTCAATCCACTGACGATAAAGGCTGTATGGGGATTCAACGGCACCGAACGTCCTGGAGCAGTATATCTGGCAGCAGCAATGGCTCTCCATGCACAGAGAGGACTGCCTGCGTTTTCTATTTATGGTCATGATGTTCAGGACGCTGATGATACATCAATTCCCGATGATGTAAAGGAAAAGCTGCTGCGATTTGCACGATGTGCTGTCGCAGCCGGACAGATGAGAAACAGAGCATATGTCAACATCGGCGGTGTAGCAATGGGCATTGGCGGTTCATACTGCAACAGTGACTTTTTCCAGAACTATCTTGGAATCCGTGCAGAGTGGGTAGATATGACAGAGATACTCCGCCGCATAAATCTTGAAATATACGATCATGATGAATATGAAAAGGCTGCAAAATGGGCAATGATACGCTGTCCTGAGGGCATGGACATAAACAAGGAGATACCGCTGAATAAAAAGATAGATCCATTTGAGTTCAAGAAGCCGCATTCCCAGGAGCATAAGGAAGAGGACTGGGAATTCTGCATAAAGATGACACTTATTGTAAGGGATATACTTCAGGGAAATCCTAAGCTGGCAGAAATGGGCTGGCTGGAGGAATCCAGAGGAAGAAACGGCATTCTCGGCGGATTCCAGGGACAGAGACAGTGGACAGACTGGCTGCCGAACGGTGACTTCATGGAAGCGATCCTCAATTCCACCTTTGACTGGAACGGCAAAAAAGAACCGGTTACAGTTGCTACTGAAAACGACGGTCTGAATGGAGTTTCCATGCTTTTTGGAAAGCTTGTTACCGGCACTGCACCGATATTTGCCGATGTCCGAACATATTGGAGTCCGGAAGCAGTTGAGAGAGTTTCAGGCTGGAAGCCGGAGGGCAAGGCAGAGAATGGATTTATTCATCTTATCAACTCAGGAGCAGCCTGCCTCGATGCCACAGGCGTATCCAAGGACGAGAACGGAAAGGGCTGCATGAAGCCCTGGTGGGACGTTACTGATGATGATATATCAGCGATGCTTGAAGCTACAGACTGGTGCAGCGCAAATCTGGGATATTTCAGAGGCGGCGGATATTCATCACATTTCAGAACAAGAGCAGAAATGCCGGTAACAATGGTTCGTGTAAACATACTTAACGGCACACAGCCTTTTATACAGATCGCTGAAGGATATACTGTAACAATTCCACACAAGGTCCATAAAATAATCGACGAGCGTACAGACAAGACCTGGCCGACCACATGGTTTGCACCGAGACTTACCGGCGAAGGAGCGTTCAAGGACGTATATTCAGTTATGGCAAACTGGGGAGCAAACCACGGAGCTATTACTTATGGACATATCGGAAAGGATATCATAACTCTTGCAAGTATGCTGAGAATACCGGTATCCATGCACAATATTCCAGACGAGGATATTTACAGACCAAACACCTGGGCAGCCTTTGGCACAAAGGATCTTGAAGGAGCAGACTACAGAGCCTGTGCAGCGTACGGTCCTCTTTACAAATAATCATCACTATAAAAACCTTAAGATTTAATACAGATACCATATAGAAGATTTGCCCCGAAGCGCTTCAAAGTGTTTCGGGGCAATGTATTATTTGACTGGTGAGATAAATCAGAATTTATATTACAGCTTGTATTGCATAAAATTCTCATTCTTTGT
>CAMNFW010000054.1 GCA_946537565.1 uncultured Ruminococcus sp.
CTTTCTACCATCAAAAAGCTCCGTGGAATCGGGATTTTTGTGTGACTCAGTGTGAAATTGGTTTGCTTATAACATAAAATAAAACATTAATCAATACCCTGTAAAGATATTTCTCCAAAAGCCGGTGAAGGAATTTAAGCGTATATTCCGAATTGGATTCAGGCATACAGTTGACGATATGGATTTTTTAATTGAAAGCAATAAATATACAGTAAAGAAGAAAAAACCGCTGACATGATCATATGATATGCCAGCGGTTTAAGATTTTTAAAGCTTATTCTGTTCAAATTTAGGCATAAGCTGGAGTTTGTGGAGATTCAGGGCGTGCATTCTGTCGATCTTAGCTTTAAGCTCTGGCTTATCAGAAAGATCAGTAAGTCCTCTGATATAGCGGTCAAGCTCAGCGTAAGTAAAGCCGAGGTTTTCCTCATCAGTCTTACCGCAGAGACCGTCGGTAGGAACCTTATGAACAAGCTCATACGGAAGACCGAGATGATCGCCGATTTTAAGAACCTCAGTAACGGTCAGATCGGAGAGTGGAGAAACGTCACCGGCGCTGTCACCGAATTTAGTAGAATAGCCGACCCAATCTTCTGAAAGGTTGCAGGTATTGATGACTCTGCCGTTGTTGCAGGCAGCGACAGCATAAAGTGTAGTCATGCGGATTCTTGCGGGGGTATTGACAACAGCCTGATTTGACAGTTCCATATTTTTACTGATCTCGGCAGATAAAGCTGAGACAGTATCGCCGATATTGATAGTAAAGTATTTAATACCGAGGTGGTTAACGAGTTTAAGGCTGCAATCAATGTCAGCCTGTTTGCCCTGGGGCATAAGAACGCCAATAACACGGTCTTTACCGAGGGCAGCGGTGCATACAGCAGCGGCGACGGAGCTGTCTTTGCCGCCGGAGATACCGATAACGGCTTTAGTATCTGGTGAAGCGGTAGTATCGAAGTAATTTCTGACCCAATCCACAAGCTCATCGGCGACCCATTCAGTATCGAAAGCACCGGAAAGCTCAGAGCGGATCCTCATGAGTATTCTGCCGAGATAATTTTTACCGATACCGTTTTCAACGCCCCAGAAGGTATCGCCCCAGTTATTTTCCTCAACGAGCTTTTCGGTGCCGGTGGCGATGAGTTTGTCTGCGAGCGCTGGGTTCTGGGAGAATTTAGCCTTATTGACCACATACATCATATTAAGCTTGACCTGTTCCCAGTCTTGTCTGAGGCTGATGCTGTGCCCCAACTCTTTAGACTGATCAGGATCGAGAGCAGCGAATTGTTTCTGTATTTCAGTATCAGTAGTTTTCTGAGCCTGGAAGGCGGCTTCAGAGCTGCGGAATGTGATACCGTTTACAGTGACAGGAATTTCGCAGTAGTTATTGAGAAAAAAGAATTTCTCGCAGTTGAAATCATTGATCATAGAAAAAACCTCCTAAAATTAGCCTTCGCCTTCGGTATATTCAAATTTATTTTCCTCGGCGGAATTATTGGCTTTACTGAACTGTGTTTCATAGAGCTGAGTATAGACTCCGCCCAGTTTAACGAGGGTATCATGGGAACCCTTTTCGACGATCTCGCCGTCCTTAATGACTAAGATCTCATCAGCGGCGAGAATAGTAGAAAGCCGGTGAGCGATGAGGATGCTTGTACGGGATTGGATAAGGGGCTCGATAGCGTCCTGGATCTTTTGTTCTGAGATAGAATCGAGAGCAGAAGTAGCTTCATCGAAGATCATAAGAGCGGGGTCTTTGAGGAGAATTCTTGCGATAGAGATACGCTGTTTTTCGCCGCCTGAAAGTTTAAGGCCACGATTGCCGACGAGGGTATCGAGACCGCTTTCCTGTTTTTCGATGAACTCAAAGATATTAGCCTGTTTGCAGGCATTGATCAGTTCAGTCTCAGTGGCATCGGGTTTAGCGTAGAGCAGATTTTCACGGATAGAGCCGTTGAAGAGATAAGTTTCCTGGCTGACAATACCGATATTCTCACGGAGAAAGGCGAGGTCGAGCTTACGCACATCCACACCGTCAAAGAGGACCTCACCATCCTTGACATCATAAAGTCTGGGAATAAGATTAATGAGAGTACTTTTACCTGAGCCGGAGGGGCCGACAATAGCGATGCACTTGCCTTTTTCGAGGGAGAAGCTGATATTTTTGAGGATTTGCCTTTCCGGGTCATAATGGAAGCAGACGTTATTGAACTGAACCTCACCGCTGGCACTATCCGGAGTAATGGCATCGGGTGGGCTGTCGATCTCAACGGGCATATCGTAGTATTCAAAGATCCTTGTAAACATAGCCATAGAGCGGATCCAGTCCACCTGGATATTCAGCAGCTGATTGACCGGGCCGTACATTTTACCGAGAAGAGCGACGAGAACAGTTATCTCGCCGACGGTAACAGAATCGTCATACTTCATCATAATGATACCGCCCACAAGGTAGATAAGCATAGGACCGATATTGGTGAAAGAGCTGAGAACCATTCTGAACCAGCGGCCAGCCATACTTTCCTTGATGTTAAGGTTTATCATGCGCTTGTTGACAGAAACGTATTTATCGTACTCTTTTTCCTCCATGCCGAAGAGTTTAACAAGGAGCTGACCGCTGACGGAAAGGGTTTCATTGAGGATACCATTAATTTCGTCATTGCAGGCCTGAGAATCTTTTGTGATCTTCCAGCGGTTTTTACCAGCGGTACGGGTGGGGATAACGAAGAGTGGAATGATAGCGATGCCGACGATAGCGAGGATCCAGTTTTCTCTGAACATGACGATCATAGCCACAACGAGGGTGATGACATTGGAGATAATATTGGAAAGGGTGGTGGTAATGATTTGTTGAACGCCGGAGATATCGCTGGTCATACGGGTAATAATGTCGCCTTGATTATTAGTAGTAAAGAAGCGCTGTGACATTTTCTGAAGGTGTTTGTACATGGTGTTGCGCATATCATAGGTAATATGCTGAGCTATCCAGGTATTGAGATAGCTTTCGAGGATACCGATGAGATTAGCTCCGACAGTCACGCTGAAGGAAATGAGGATAAACTTAATAAGAGCCTTCATATTCCTGGCGATAAGACCATCATCAATAATTTTGCCGGTAATGACAGAGGGCAGCAGAGTCATAATAGCAGAGAAGAGAATAGCTGTCAGTACAAGGGCGAACTGTTTCCAGTAGGGCTTAAGGTAAGAGAAGATTCTTTTCATCAGCTCTTTAGTGACTTTAGGCTTATTCATTTTTTCCTCATCTGTGAGATACCCCGGACCGAGTCTTCCACCTGGGGGCGGCATGAAATCACTCCTTTTCGGCAGATACAGAAGCATAGAAGATCTGCACATATAATTTATACATAACAATTATAGCATAGATTTTTTCAAGAATCAACAAGGGGGGATAAAAATTTTTTCTGGGCATCAACAGTGAAAACTTACAAAAAATTGTAAAATGCTCTTGCAATTTATTGCACAATGTGATATAATAGCAATGAATGAGTATGAAGCTCATAAATAAAATCACGGAGGTAATTGCAATGGCAATGTTTGACAAGCTGCTTGACAATCTTAAGGCAAGCAGAAAGACTATCGTATTTACTGAGGGAACTGATCCAAGAATTCTCTCTGCGGCTGAGCGTCTTTTAAAAGAGGGGCTTATGGGAGTAATACTCTGCGGCAATCCTGATGAGGTAAAGGCAGCAGCAAATAAAGGCGGCTTTGATGTAGAGAAGGCAGAGATCATAGATCCTTTAGCATATGCAGAGATCGATGCAATGGCGGCTCAGATGTTCGAACTTAGAAAGGGCAAGATGACAGAAGAAGAGTGCCGCAGTGCACTTACAAAGTCCAATTATTTTGGAACAATGCTGGTAAAAATGGGCAAGGCAGATGCACTTCTCGGCGGAGCAACATATTCAACAGCAGATACAGTTCGTCCTGCACTCCAGATTATCAAGACCAAGAAGGGCTCAAATCTTGTAAGTTCGAGCTTTATTCTTTTCCGTGAGAAAGACGGTGCAGAAGAGAAGATTGCAATGGGTGACTGTGCAATAAATATCGGTTATCAGGACAGACTTGACAAGGAAGGCAATGTAGTTCTGACCGCAGCGCAGCAGCTGGCAGAAGTAGCAGTAGAAACAGCCAGAACAGCAGCATTCTTTGGAATTGATCCGAAGGTTGCAGTGCTGAGCTTTTCGACCTACGGTTCAGGCAAGGGTGCAACAGTACAGCTTAGCCATGATGCAGTAATAGAAGCACGCAAGATAGATCCTGAGCTGGTAATTGACGGTGAGTTCCAGTTTGATGCAGCGGTATCACCAGAGGTAGCAAAGACAAAGTGTCCGGACTCAAAGGTAGCAGGACAGGCAAATACATTTATATTCCCGCTTATCGAGGCAGGAAATATCGGATACAAGATCGCACAGAGACTTGGCGGATACGAAGCATACGGACCGATTCTCCAGGGACTCAATGCACCGATAAACGATCTTTCGAGAGGCTGCAACGCTGATGAGGTCTACAAAATGGCGATCATCACAGCAGGCATGGCTTGATGAGTAAAACAGAAGCAAAAGAGCTTTTCTTAAAAGGGAAAAATGCGGTTATATAAAACTAACATGGCTCTGACGGGAAAAATACCTGTCAGAGCTGTTTTTCGGCATTTTTTTTATTTTTTATAAGTTTGTTTAATTCTTGACAAAATCAATATAATGTAGTAAAATAAAATATATATATGTATTGAAAGGAATGATCTCAATGGGTTTAACACTTACTGAAAAAATTCTTAAGGCTCATCTCGTAGACGGTGAGTACATCAAGGGTCAGGAGATCGGTATTCGTATTGATCAGACTCTTACTCAGGACGCTACAGGCACAATGGCATATCTTGAATTCGAGGCGATCGGAGTTCCAAGGGTAAAGACAGAGCGGTCTGTTGCTTATATTGACCATAACACACTTCAGAGCGGTTTTGAGAATGCAGATGACCACCGGTTTATAGGCAGTGTTGCGAAGAAGCACGGCATATATTTTTCACGTCCCGGAAACGGAATCTGTCATCAGGTACACCTTGAAAGATTTGGCATCCCCGGCAAGACGCTTATCGGTTCTGACAGCCACACACCGACTGGCGGCGGAATAGGAATGATAGCGATAGGAGCAGGCGGACTTGATGTAGCAGTAGCAATGGGCGGCGGCGCATATTACATAACCTGTCCGAAGGTAGTAAAGGTAAATCTCACAGGAAAGCTGCGTCCCTGGGTAGCAGCGAAGGACGTAATACTTGAAGTTCTGAGAAGAATGTCTGTAAAGGGCGGCGTAGGCAAGGTAATAGAGTATGTAGGAGAAGGAGTAAAGACTCTTTCAGTACCTGAGCGAGCAACGATTACAAACATGGGTGCAGAGCTTGGAGCAACGACATCAATATTCCCGTCAGATGAAGTGACAAGGCAGTTCCTTAAGGCACAGAAGAGAGAAGAAGTATGGACACCGCTGTCAGCAGATGAAGATGCAGAATATGACGAAGAGCTGAACATAGATCTCAGCGAGCTTGTACCTCTTGCAGCTTGTCCTCATTCACCTGATAACGTTAAGAGTGTTGAAGAGATCGGCAGACTTAAGATAGATCAGGTATGTATAGGTTCATGTACAAACTCATCACTCCTTGATATGCTCAAGGTGGCACACATACTCAAAGGAAAGACAGTAAATCCGGATGTATCGCTTGCAATAGCACCGGGATCGAAGCAGGTGCTGAATATGCTGGCACAGAACGGAGCGCTTTCAATACTCATAGATGCCGGCGCAAGAATACTGGAAAGTGCGTGCGGACCGTGTATAGGCATGGGTCAGTCACCTAATTCAAAGGGTATTTCACTGCGAACCTTTAACAGAAACTTTGAGGGACGTTCCGGAACAAAGGACGGACAGATATATCTTGTATCACCTGAAATGGCAGCAGTATCTGCACTTACGGGATATCTTACAGATCCGAGAGAGCTTGGAGAGATGCCGGAGTTCAAGCTTCCGGAGGAATTTGTTATCAACGACAATATGATAGTACCTCCTGCACCAGTTGAAGAAATGGACAGTGTAGAGATACTCCGTGGACCAAACATCAAGCCTTATCCTGAGACAGCGCCTCTTATGGAGACTATTGACGCACCTGTATCACTTAAGGTAGGCGATAATATAACCACAGACCATATCATGCCAGCCGGAGCGAAAATACTTCCTCTTCGTTCAAATATCCCGAAGATCTCGCAGTATTGTTTTGCAGTCTGTGACGAGAGCTTTCCTGAGAGAGCGAAGAGAATTGGCAAGAGCATAATCGTAGGCGGTTCAAACTATGGACAGGGTTCTTCCCGTGAGCACGCAGCACTTGCACCGCTTTATCTAGGAGTAAAGGCAGTGCTTGTAAAATCCTTTGCCCGTATACACAGAGCCAACCTGATAAATGCAGGAATACTTCCGCTTACCTTTGTGAACGAAGCTGACTATGATAAGATCAACGAAGGCGATGATCTTGTACTGGCAGATGTAAGAAAGGCAGTAGAGAACGGAGAGACCGAGCTTACTGTTCTGGACAAGACCAATGGCAGCGAGATACCTGTACTCTGCGAGCTTTCCGGACGCACAAAGGACATAATGCTTGCAGGCGGACTTCTTGACTATACAAGAGAATCAATGAAATAATGAACAGTGAGCGAAACGCTGCTGAAAGAAATAAAGGGGCCGGAGTATTATCAGCTTCGGCTCTGAAATATATAGCAATAATTGCGATGACCATAGACCATATAGCCTGGCGTTATGTAGAGACGACCTCATCGCTGGGGATAATAATGCACTTTATAGGCAGAACAACAGCGCCGGTGATGTTTTATTTCATTACAGAGGGATATCACCACACCAGGAGTGTACCGAGATATATGCTGAGAATGGGAATATTTGCAGCAATATCGTATTATCCCTTCAGGGTATTTTATGGAGACTGTTTTGGAGCTAAAGCGCCGCAGAGCGTAATATTAGAGCTTATGCTGTGTCTTTTTGCAGTGCATATAGTCAATGATAAGAAGCTGAATGACGGATTCAGGCTGCCAATGATAGTGGTAATAATGTATCTGTCAAAGTACTGCGACTGGGGATATACAGGAGTAGTATTCACACTTGCCTTTGAGCTGGCGAGAGACAGCGGCAGAAAGATACAGATAGCAGCATACGGAGCAGCGGCGCTGATATATGTACTTCCTACGATAGCCCTGGCATTTGACAGCATGAGTATATTCATGCACAGATCGTACCAGTTCGGGGTATTTCTTCCGATAGCACTGCTGGCGATGTATAACGGAAAGCCGGGCAGGGGAGACAGCACATTAAAGAAAAATATTAATAAATGGCTGTTTTACATATATTATCCTCTGCATCTTGGAGTGCTTACGCTTATAGGCAGATACCTGCATGATTGAACCGGAGGTAAAAGAATGAGACCAGAGGGATCAGCGGAGGGAGTATTAAAAATACTGATATTCCTGATAGTCCTGATGCTGGGAGCATGGGGAGTGAATATATATAAGCATTATAAAAACGGCTGGACAAAGCCGCAGAAGATAATGGATATATGCGGAATAATAATAATATTCACACTGCTGATACTTGTGATGATCCCGGAACTGAGGTAAAAATGCGGTGAACATACAGACACATGGGATAATGTATGGATTTTTGATGATCGCTGCAGCGCTTGCAGTACAGCTGTATGTATATTTTGAATATTTCAGGTCACCGGCAAATGAAATGATAATATTGATGGTAATGATTTTTGCAGACATTGCAGGCGGGATATTCGGCGGAAATTACATATATAAGCTTACGGTAAAAAGATTCATGAAGAAGCATGGTGCAGTTGATAGAGCGGAGAAAGCAGCCACAAGGCTTGAAGTGATCATATGCGTGCTGGCACTGCTGCTGTTTCATCTGTTCATGTCATTAAAGCTGAGAATGATAAGGGAAACGGCACGCAATGAAACATCGCAGAGCGAAAACGGCTGGGATTAAAGAATATAATAAGAAAATGTGGAGGTATGAACCAATGGCAAAGATAATAATGAAAACTCCCCTTGTAGAGATGGACGGAGATGAGATGACCCGTATCCTCTGGCAGTGGATCAAGGAAACACTTTTAGCACCTTATGTAGAACTCAATACGGAGTATTATGACCTGGGACTAACTCACCGTGAGGAAACAAAAGATCAGGTAACACTTGATTCAGCTGAGGCAACAAAGAAATACGGTGTTGCAGTAAAATGCGCTACAATAACACCTAACGCAGCAAGAATGCCGGAGTATAATCTTACACAGATGTGGAAGTCACCGAACGGTACGATCAGAGCAGCACTTGACGGAACAGTATTCCGCACACCGATTATCGTAAAGGGAATTGAGCCGTATATTCCCACATGGACAAAGCCGATAACCATAGCCCGTCACGCATATGGAGATGTATACAAGAACACAGAGATGCGTGTACCGAAGGGAAGCAAGGCAGAGCTGGTAGTAACAGACGAGAATGGCAAAGAGACCAGAGAGCTTATACATGATTTCACGAAGTGTGACGGAATCATACAGGGACTGCACAATCTTGATGAGAGCATAGCAGGATTTGCGAGAGCGTGTCTGAATTATGGACTTGATCTTAAGCAGGACGTATGGTTTGCATCGAAGGATACGATATCAAAGAAGTACGATCATCGTTTCAAGGATATATTCCAGGAGATATATGACAGTGAGTACAAGGAGAAGTATGAGGCAGCAGGCATAGAGTATTTCTATACGCTCATAGACGATGCAGTAGCGAGGGTAATACGATCCAGCGGCGGATATATCTGGGCGTGCAAGAACTATGACGGAGATGTAATGTCAGATATGGTATCCACAGCATACGGCAGCCTTGCGATGATGACTTCAGTGCTGGTATCTCCGGACGGAATATATGAATACGAAGCAGCTCACGGAACAGTTCAGCGTCACTATTATAAATATCTCAAGGGTGAGGAGACATCAACAAACTCAGTAGCAACAATATTTGCATGGAGCGGAGCATTACGCAAGAGAGGCGAGCTTGACGGAACACCGGAGCTTTGTGATTTTGCAGATAAGCTTGAAAGGGCAACGATCCAGACTATTGAGGACGGAGTAATGACAGGTGATCTTTACCTTATCTCAAAGCTTGAAAACAAGAAGAAGGTTGATTCAAAGACCTTCCTTGACGAGATCAGAATCAGACTTGATGAATTGATGAAATGAAAAACAGTTAGCCAGCTGCCGGCAGGAAACAGCCGGCAGCAGACAACTGAAAAAAGCAATTAATGAGAGGCTTCAATATATGTCGAAGAATGCAATATCAAATTCAGTGATAAGAAGATTGCCGAGATACTACAGATTCCTTGGGGAGCTTGAAAAGAAGGGATATGTCAGGATATCCTCACGGGAGCTGGCGGAAAAAATGGGGCTTACGGCTTCACAGATAAGACAGGATTTCAACTGTTTCGGCGGATTCGGACAGCAGGGATATGGCTACAATGTGAAAGGACTTAAGGGCGAGATAGGTCAGATCCTGGGACTTGACAAAAAGAATCCTATGATACTGTTAGGAGCTGGAAATCTGGGGCGTGCGCTGGCAGCGCACATTGACTTTGAGAATAAAGGCTTTGAGCTTATAGGAATATTTGATGCAGACAAGAGTGTAGTCGGCAGGGAATTCAGAGGGCTCAAGGTCATGGATATAACCGAGATAGAGGGTTTCTGCCGGGAGAAAAAGCCTATTGCAGCGATACTATGTATTCCGCAGGAAGTAACGGAGCAAATGGCAGACACTCTTGAAGCACTTGGAGTAAAGGCATTCTGGAATTTCACACATTTTGATCTCAGGGCGAATCACAAAGATGTAGCGGTTGAGAATGTTCATCTTGGAGACAGTCTTACCACATTGTCATACTGTCTTAATACAATAGACAAGAATGATAAATAGGGGCAAGGCATACGATCTGTGAATTTTTTGTCAATTTTCCGATCTGATATGTATATTTACATATAATTGCATATAAAATACAATCTGGATTTTATTGAAATAAAGCTTTGGAAATATCAGATCAGAGAAGGAAAAATCCCTGTAAGAAAATGGATTTCGGAGCGATTTAAAGAAATTGGAGCAGGGCGGTAGAATATAATTGATAAATAAATATCACTCTTTTGCCGGATTATATATAAAATAGACAAAGTACTACATACATAAATCTATATGTATAAGCAACGATTCACAGGTATAATTTTGAAGAGACGAGAACATTGTTAATATTATATCAATACAAGTATATCCCTATTCTTAATCAGCATTTGAAATTATTCTGAATTGCTGATATACTATAATTGTATAAGAGCCTGGTACATATAAATCACAGGCTCAGCAATTGCCGGAGGCTGACGACAGGCTTCTGCAAAAAATCATTTCCGGGAGAGATTAACTATGGATTATCGTATAGAACATGATTCAATGGGCGAGGTAAAGGTACCGGCAGACAAGTACTGGGCAGCCCAGACTGAAAGAAGCCATGAGAATTTTCTTATAGGAGTAGGTATTGAGACGATGCCGAGGGAGATAACTCATGCATTTGGTATACTTAAAAAGGCAGCAGCAACAGCGAACCATGCGCTTAAGCCTGAAAAAATGACAGAAGAGAAGCTGTCAGCAGTATCGCAGGCTTGTGACGAGGTAATAAGCGGCGCACTCAACGATCATTTTCCGCTCGTAGTATGGCAGACCGGAAGCGGCACACAGTCAAATATGAATGCAAATGAGGTTATAGCCAACAGAGGAAATGAGATCGCCGGCTCAAAGCTTCTTCACCCCAACGATGATATAAATATGAGCCAGTCATCAAACGACACCTTCCCGACAGCAATGCACATAGCAG
>CAMNFW010000055.1 GCA_946537565.1 uncultured Ruminococcus sp.
TGGAACGGTATTAAAGAATTCACTGTTTATACCGGAGCAGTTTTTGTCGAGTCGGAACGCCCAAATTCCGCTCAGATCGGTTTTGTTAATCATATTAAACTCCTTGAAAAAAATTTAATTATACAATAGTGTACTTGTATTTCTCTTAATATTTTAGTATAATTAGAATGAAAAATCAAGTATAAAATTCATTTAGCCGGCGCAATACACAGAATGTCTGGAAAAATACTAAAGACCAACGGGTTGTTTTGATGTGGTGCAGGCTTGAATTTCAAAAAAAGGTGATAATATGGACTATAAAATATCCGGAAATGACATAATCGTACATGAGGCAGACCTTGATCTGGACGAAACTCTTGATTGTGGTCAGGCATTTCGCTGGAAAAAAGTTAGCAGTGACTATGAATGTACATATACTGGAAGTTTTTTCAATGATAGGCTGACGGTATCACAGACTGGCAGAGGAGATTTCATTTTCCATGATACAACAGAGGAAGAACTGCTGAAAAAATGGGTGGACTATTTTGACTTCAACACTGATTATACTGAACTGAAAAAGATGTTTTCTGAGGACGAGACGTTGTCGAAGGCTTGTGAATATGCAGGAGGGATACGTCTGCTCAGGCAGAATAGCTGGGAATGTCTTATTTCCTTTATTATTTCCCAGAACAATAATATTCCCAGAATAAAGGGGATAATTGACAGATTATGCGAAAAATACAACGAAGATTTTCCTTCACCTGAACAGCTTTCCGGAGAGGACCCTGACAGCCTGTCATATCTCCGCAGCGGATTCAGAGCAAAGTATATCTGCGATGCTGTTTCAAAAGTAAACAGCGGAGATATTGATCTTAAAGCGGTATCAGCAATGCCGATAGATGAAGCGAGAGCAGCGTTAAAGCGTATAAAGGGAGTAGGACCGAAGGTAGCGGAATGTGTGCTGCTTTTCGGAATGTACAGGATAGAAGCATTTCCTGTAGATGTATGGATAAAGCGAGTGCTGGCTGAGTATTATCCGGGGGGCTTTCCGGAATACATAAGCGGATATGCAGGTATTGCACAGCAGTATTTGTTTCATTATATCCGTAATCTCAGTGAATAATATCATAATTTCTGCCAATAATCATTTCGTGAGGGGGACACGACAGAAACGGAGGAAATGATGATAAAGGGCGTAAACAGGCAGATAATCGAGGTCAACAATCCTGAGAGCATATATTTTGAGCGTGCGGTATTCTATCTCAAGCCTGGAGTGAAGCTTATGCCGGAGCAGGTCATGAGACGGGAGCTGGAGCGGTATGTAACATCTATTGGTGAGGATTATGGGAGGAAAAAGAGAAGACTAAGGGCAGGAGCTTTGCTGATAGTATTCATGATAGGAATTGCGGCGGCAGCAGTATTATATCTTTTGATAGCAGGATAAAGATATTGAAAAGCAATATCATACTTTTTTAGCAATATTTTTCAAAAATTGTAGACAAAATATTTTTTTTGTGATATAATGAATTATGAAGAATACTGATAAAGGAGAAACGATTATGAGTGACACAAAACAGACTGTTTTTACAAATAAGCTTTCAAAAAGAATAATTGTAACGCCCAGCCAGACTGTCAAGAATACGTTTTTCTATGTACAGGAAACTGGTATGATAAGAGCTGGAGATGCAGCTATGACCCACCGTCAGGATCTGGATTCATTTCTTATCGTGGCGGTGCTTAGCGGCAGCGGAGAGCTTAGTATAGAGAATAATAATTATACCCTGGGAAAAGGTGACTGCTTTTATATTGACTGCCGGAAGCCGCATTTCTATAAAAGCTCTGACACTGATCCCTGGGAGCTTATGTGGGTGCATTTCAACGGAGCGACCTCAAAGCAATACTATGATTATTTTCTCTCTCATAGTAAAAATGCTTTTCGTCCGAATTATTTTGACAAGGTCATATCAGCAATGACAGAGGTAATAAGTATAAATGAGCAGAAGAGTCCGGACGCAGATATAATAAACTCAAAGCTGATAGTTGATCTTCTGACCCTTGCGCTTACAGTGGATAATGAGGAGAAGCAGTATGACTCGGCTCTTAAGCAGAAATTAGCAGCGGTGAATACATATATCGAGGATCATTTCAGTGAAGATCTTTCACTGGAGAAGCTTTCGTCCCAGTTTTATATCAGCAAGTTTTATCTTACGAGGGAGTATAAGAAGATATATGGAAAGACCATATTCCAGCACATAATCAATTGCCGCATAAATTATGGAAAAAAGCTGCTGAGATTTTCGGACAAATCAGTTGAAGAGATAGCGCATCTTTGCGGTTTCAACGATCAGAGCTACTTTGCACGGCAGTTCAAGAAGGCAGAGAATCTTACCTGCTTTTCTTACAGGAAGATGTGGCGGGATTGATCTTACAGCAAAAAAAGGAGCAGTTCAATTGAGCTGCTCCTTATTATTTAACTGAGATCAGTGAAATAGTATTTGCCTTTACACTTGTAAACAGTGCAGAATTGATATTCCTTATCCGTGCTGAAAATCGGAGAAACAGCTGTATTACCGTCCTCAATGCGGACAGTAAATTGCTTCTGTTTAATGAGGAGCTTTTTTGTAACTGACTTAAAGCTAACTATCACGCCCTGCAAGCTTTCTCCAAGTCTCTGTGCCCGGTTGAGCTTTATCAGGTAATTTGCCCCATACAGAAACTGTATAAAAAGAGCAAGGAGTATTATCATAAGCACAATTGATAAGCCGTTTAAAGTTGTGAATGTGGAAACGACCTCAGAAATGCCAAACTCCACAGCTGCGATAATTGAGTATAGCACACAGCAAACTGCCATTATACCCACACCGACCACAGAATCAAACAGTGATTCTTCATATTCTGTGAGCGGATGATCTCTTTTCATTACATTGATTACTGACAGCATAATATCAGATCTTTGTTATATCAACAAGCTCCACATCGTTGATAGTTCTGCCGGATTCGAGGACCTTTACCAATGATTTAGCTGTGTCAATAGCAGTCAGGCTGCAAATAGAGCGTTCTATGGATTTTCTTCGCATTTTAACGCTGTCACGTTCAGGAAGTCTGCCTTTAGCAGAAGTAGAGATGACATAGTGAATTTTACCGCTGTCAAGGAGGGTCTCAACATTAGGTTCACCGTCAGATATTTTTCTTACAAGATTGGCAGCGATCATATTTCTATGCAGAACACTCTGAGTACCGGAGGTGGCATAAAGCTCGAAGCCCATCTGCTCAAATTTATCAGCAATAGGCAGCACCTCACGTTTGTCACTGTCACGGACAGAGATAAGCACGCCGCCTTCACGTTTAAGGTCAAAGCCGGCAGCGATAAGCCCCTTGAGAAGAGCGTCCTCAAGGTTTCTGCCAATGCCGAGGCATTCGCCTGTTGATTTCATTTCAGGGCCGAGCATAGTATCAACATCAGTGAGCTTTTCAAATGAGAAGACCGGAACTTTTACAGCCACATAGTCACCAGCAGGGTAAAGACCGCTTTCATAGCCCATATCCTTAAGTTTTGCACCGAACATGATCTTAGTAGCGATATCCACCATGGGAATACCGGTAACCTTGCTGATATATGGAACAGTACGGGATGAACGTGGATTTACCTCGATCACGAATACTTCGTGGTTGTATACAACGTACTGGATATTGACAAGACCGATGACATTTAGTTCCTTAGACAGCAGACGGGTGTACTCAACGATAATACGTTTAATTCTATCTGAAAGGTGCTGAGCGGGATAAATTGAGATAGAGTCACCTGAGTGAACACCGGCACGTTCGATATGTTCCATAATACCGGGGATTAGGAAATCCTCACCGTCACAAATTGCATCGACTTCAACCTCAGTACCCATCATATACTTGTCGATAAGCACAGGGTTTTCGATCATATGGCTGGTGATAATACCCATATACTCAATAACGTCATCCTTTGAGTGAGCGATAATCATATTCTGTCCGCCGAGAACATATGAAGGTCTGAGAAGAACCGGATAGCCCAGGTCTTCAGCAGCAGCAACAGCCTCCTCAGTAGTCATGACTGTATGACCGGCAGGACGTGGGATACCGCACTTTTCAAGCACCTCATCAAAACGCTCTCTGTCCTCAGCAGCATCTATCATATCGGCTGATGTGCCAAGTATATTCACGCCCATATCTGAGAGATGACGGGTAAGCTTAATAGCGGTCTGACCGCCGAACTGAACAACAACACCATATGGCTTTTCGGTTTCGATAATAGCTTCAACGTCCTCTTTGGTGAGGGGGTCAAAATAGAGTCTGTCGCCGGTATCAAAGTCAGTTGAAACGGTTTCCGGGTTATTGTTGCAGATAACAGCTTCATATCCAAGCTCTTTAAGGGTCCACACGCAGTGAACTGAGCAATAGTCAAACTCGATTCCCTGACCGATACGGATCGGACCGGAGCCGAAAACAATTACTTTTTTCTTTCCGCTGTTCTGGTGTTCAATAAACTCAGCTGCTTCATTTTCTTCATCGAAGGTAGAGTAGAAATAAGGAGTCTCGGCTTTGAATTCACCGGCGCAGGTATCCACCATTTTGAATACAGCTCTTTTTCTTGCAGGACATTTCTGACCGGAAAGTCTTTCAATAGTGCTGTCGAGGTAGCCGTACTGTTTAGCAGTGAGATATTTCTCATCATCGAGTTCACCTTCAGCGAGCCATTTTTCCAGCTCAGCCAGATTCAGAAGCTTATAGAGGAACCAATTGTCGATCTTAGTGATCTCATGTATTTCCTCTGGAGTTACGCCACGTTTAAGAGCTTCAAAAATAACGAATGATCTTTCGTCGTCGATATCGAAAAGTTTTTTATGAAGCTCTTCATCGGAGAGTTTTGCGAATTTAGGCATATTCATAGTATCAAGACCAAGCTCGATAGAACGTACAGCCTTCATCATTGCCTGTTCAAAGCTTGTACCGATCGCCATGACCTCACCGGTGGCTTTCATCTGAGTGCCGAGGGTGCGTTTAGCGTAAACGAATTTATCGAAAGCCCATTTCGGGAACTTTACAACCACATAGTCCAGAGCTGGTTCAAAGCAGGCATAAGTTTTTCCGGTCACCTGATTGATTATCTCGTCAAGAGTGTAACCCACAGCGATCTTAGCAGCTGTTTTAGCGATAGGATATCCGGTAGCCTTAGAAGCCAGAGCAGAGGAACGTGAAACACGGGGATTAACTTCAATAACTGCATATTCAAAGCTTGTAGGGTGGAGAGCAAACTGACAGTTGCAGCCGCCTTCGACCTTAAGCTCTTTGATGATATTGATCGCAGCAGTTCTGAGCATCTGATATTCCCGGTCAGAGAGAGTCACAGCCGGAGCAATAACGATACTGTCACCGGTATGAACACCGACAGGATCGAAATTCTCCATAGAGCAGACTGTAATTACATTGCCCTTAGCATCTCTGATAACCTCAAATTCAATTTCTTTCCAGCCGCTTATACACTTTTCGATAAGCACCTGAGTAATAGGGGAAAGTCTTAAACCATTGGTAGCGATATCACGGAGCTGTTCTTCATTTTCAGCGATTCCGCCGCCTGTACCGCCGAGGGTGAAAGCAGGGCGGACAATGACAGGATAGCTAATAACCTGAGCAAAATCCACAGCATCGTCAACAGTCTCGACCACCTTAGAGGGAATACACGGCTGACCGATCTTCTCCATAGTATCCTTGAAAGCCTGACGATCCTCAGCCTTATGGATAGTCAGCGGATCAGCGCCGAGCAGCTTCACGTTATGGGAATCCAGGAATCCTTCTTCAGCCAGCTGCATAGACAGAGTAAGACCTGTCTGACCGCCGAGGGTTGAAAGTAGGCTGTCGGGCTTTTCGATTTCTATTATCCTTTTTACAACATCAAGGGTAAGCGGTTCAATATAAACCTTATCAGCCATAGCCTTATCAGTCATGATAGTAGCCGGGTTAGAATTGATGAGGACGACCTCAAGACCCTCCTGTTTAAGAGCTCTGCAAGCCTGGGTTCCGGCATAGTCAAATTCAGCAGCCTGTCCGATAACGATAGGACCGGAGCCGATAACAAGCACTTTTTTAATATCCTTTCTCAGCGGCATATCACTCACCAGCCTTTCTCATAGTATCAACAAATTCATCGAAGAGATAAGATGTATCAAGAGGGCCGCCGTGAGCTTCGGGGTGAAACTGAACGGTTCTTGCATTGACAGCGGTATATCTTATACCTTCACAGGTTTTATCGTTGGCGTTGATATGGGAGACCCTGCCAGTTTCCGGCGGGATACTGTCATTGACAACAGCATAGCCGTGGTTCTGGCTGGTGACATAAGTAAGGCCGCTTTCCAGGTCGATAACAGGCTGATTAGCACCTCTGTGACCATATTTAAGCTTTTCAGTTTTTCCGCCGTTAGCGAGAGCCATGAGCTGATGACCGAGGCAAATGCCGAAAATCGGGATCCCCAGCTGCTGGATAGCCTTGATATTTTCTATTATTTCAACATTTTCAGCCGGATCTCCGGGACCATTGGAAAACATTATACCATCCGGAGCAAGCTCTTTTATCTCCTGAGCAGTGGTGTAAGCCGGAACAACAACTACACGGCAGTTTCTTTTGATAAGCTCCTGGCGGATATTTCTCTTGTAGCCGAAATCGAAGAGAGCAACGGTATATTTTTTCTCTTCCGGTTCATAGGTCAGGATCTCAGTATTTGTAACTGACTTCACAGCATCAGCAACCTTGAATGCTTTGATTTTTTCAAGAAGAGCGGTTTTATTTTCGCAGACATCGTCAGTAGTAATGGCACCGTTCATGACACCGGTCTCACGGATAATACGAGTCAGCCGGCGGGTGTCGATACTGTGAATGCCTATGATATTATGCTCTTTAAGAAAATCATTGATATTGCCCTCACAGCGGAAATTAGACGGGGAGTTACACCATTCCCGAACGATATAGCCGCTGACATAGGAAGCAGCAGATTCATTGTCCTCATGGTTTATGCCGTAATTTCCGATAAGGGGAAAGGTCTGGGTGACGATCTGACCGAAGTAGCTGGGGTCAGTGAGGGTTTCCTGATAGCCGGTGAGACCGGTAGTGAAGACCACCTCGCCGATAACAGTTCCCTCAGCGCCGAAGCTTTGTCCTTCAAAGACAGTGCCGTCAGCCAGCAGGAGATAGGCTTTTTTGCTTTTGTTGAATAATGACATTAAAATTCCTCCTTGATATAGATAGAGGTTTTGGAAGTATATATAAGACTTTAAAGCAGACCTATGAACATCGTCTTTCCCGCAAGTCTCTGCATTTTTAACCATGTGCAAAGCTTGGGGGAGATATTACAGGTTTGAAAAAAGTCTGTTTTTCGCACGCCATTGTGCAAAAAATCTTAAGATCAAAAGGCAGCATTTTCAATTGTCAGATGAGCTGCCATTAAAGAATAATTCCATACTGAATTTTTGAAATTCCTCGTATGACATATCCTTTACAGTTTCATAAGGGATACCGGCGGCATCAGAGATCAGCCTTTTTTCTTCTTCAAGAGAATCGCTGAAGTAAAGCTCATTAAAATCCGCATCGGACAGTGACATTACGGCATCATAGGACATATCATGCTCATAAGCATATTCAAGGCGGTTCCATACTTCGTCGCTTACTTCACCGTATTTTTTTCCGAATCTGTCTTCAATGCCTTTCATTTTTCTGATGAAAGAATCGGTATATGCCGAAACACCGTCTTTTACAGCATATGTAACATCAACAGGAAAATCCTCTTCAACCACACCTGACCATTCGTAATCTGCCGGTGGAGTGGAATTGATTAGCTCACAAAGCTGATCGACAGCGTTTTTCAAGTCCTGGCTGTTTTCGGTATCAATACCGCTTACAGCAGGTTTTGTATGTTCGTAAACTTCGAGGTAAAGGATCCTTCCGTTTTCATTTTCAGCAGAAATTGTATAATTGTAAAAGTCTTCATACATAGAAGGGTCATCGGGTTTGCCGAAAAGAGCCCATATTCTTCCGAGCATAATAGCATGATCATCGCAGGTGATGATGTTATCTGAAATATCACGGGAATACTCACTTGATTTTATACCGTGTTCCTTAGACTTTTTAAACTGTTCAGAATACTTTTCAGGCTCAGCACGGCGGAAGGTGTATTTAATATTTTTATCCATAATAATCCTTAAAAATCATCGGTGTCGGAGTTATCTATTCCATAGTCCTCAAAGTCCTCAGGAAATTCTGATTCGACATTAGCTGCTCCGTTTTTTACAGAGTATTTTACATTTACAGGTATATCCTCATATACCGTTTCCAGTTCATAATCAGCCGGCTCTGCGCTCTGGATATATTCTACGAGAGCCTTAGCAGCCTGCTCATATTTTTCTTTTTCCTCATCATCTTTGAAATCAATGGGGATAGAATATGACGGACCGCCGGAACCGTGATATATCTCAACAAGAAGCTCCTCGCCCTGTTCATTTTCAACGATTATCGGATAGGAATACATATTCTCCCAATCTGAACTGAGTGAATCATTTCTGCCGAAACAAGCTATCACCTTTCCAAGAAAAAGCGCATATTCTTTTTCACCGTTCGATTCTCCTAATCCGTATATCCATTCGCCGGCATATTGGCGGTCCCACATCATATTTTCTTCTTCAGCGGAAGCATTTCTGAATTTATACACGGCAGATTCCTCACTTTCAATATCCGCAGCGGTGACGTCTTCAACTATGACCGCAGACTCAGTATTATAGAAGCTGCTGCCGGAGATTTTCCCGCAGCCGCCCATACATGGCGTTATCATTGCAAGGCTGAGTACAAAAATACACTTTTTATTCATGGCATCACTATTTATCTCAGAGATTTATGTACTGGGTGATATCCTCACGCATACGAATAACCTCACGGCGTGCAGCCATAGCGAAATCACGCTCATTGCAGCCTTCTTTCTTGTAAGCACACATAACACCTCTGCTGGAGTTGACGACAGCGCCGAGACCATTTTCATCAAATCCACCACGAAGTCCCTCAGCTCCGCCGCCCTGGGCGCCGTATCCTGGAACCAGGAACATAGTGTGAGGGAGTCTTTGTCTCAGTTCTGTAAGCATTTCAGGATAAGTTGCACCAACAACAGCACCAACTGAAGAATACCCGAATTTTCCGATATTATCAGCGCCCCACTGCTCACACATATCACCCATAGCCTCATAGATTGTTCTGCCGTCGCCAAGTTTCATATCCTGGAGTTCACCGCTGGAGGGGTTTGAGGTTTTGACCAGCACATAAATACCCTTGTCACGCTCCTTGCAGACTTTCAGCAGCGGAGAGATACCGTCTGTACCGAGGTAGCCGTTTACAGTGAGAGCATCGGCACCGAAGGGTTCGACCTCACTGTCACCGATCGGAACGGTACCGAGATGAGCATTGGTGTAAGCCTCCATAGTAGCGCCGATGTCATTTCTTTTGCCGTCAGTGATAACGAACATACCGTTAAGTTTAGCATAGCGGATAGTTCTTTCGAGGGTTTTAATACCGTAATGACCGTACATTTCATAGTAAGCAGCCTGAGGTTTTATAGCAGGAACGATGTCGTGTATTTCGTCGATGATAGCCTTGTTGAAGGCATAGATAGCTTTTGCAGCAGCTTTCAGTGTCCAGCCGTCATCATCGAGATAGCGTTTCTGAATAAATTCCGGAACGTATTCAAGCTTAGGGTCGAGACCGACAACTGTAGGGTTTTTTAACTCTATGATTTTTTCGATAAGTCTGTCGAATGACATTATAATTCCTTCCTTTCATCGTATCTGATGATACCTTTAGATATAGTGATAACAGGCTTTCCGGTGAGGGTCATGCCTTTGAAAACGGTGTTATGAGATTTTGAATGGAGCTTATCCGGGTCAACAGTCCAGTTTTTATTAAGATCAGCGATCATGAGGTCAGCGGTACTGCCGACCTGAACTGAGGGGATATCAAGACCGAGTATCTTTCTGGGGTTTATGCACATCAGTTCGATAATTTTTCTTAGGCTGACTTCTTTGGTGTGATACAGAGCGGTAAGAGCGGCGGCGAAGGAAGTTTCAAGTCCGACAACACCGTTCGGTGCTTTTATGAAGTCAGCTTTTTCCTCAGCAGCATGGGGAGCATGATCGGTGATGATGCAGTCAACAGTGCCGTCCTTAATGCCTTCGATCACAGCAGCCACGTCCTTTGGGGTACGCAGCGGCGGATTCATTCTGTAGTCAGCGTCACGTTTTTCGAGGAGCTTATCGGTGAGCATGAAGTAATGGGGAGCGGTCTCACAGGTAACTTTAACTCCTCTTGATTTAGCAAAACGGATCATTGCGATGCTTCCCTCAGTGCTGACATGGCAGATATGAATTCTTGCGTCAACGGAGGAAGCGAGTATCATTTCTCTTGCGGTGATGTAATCCTCAGAGGCTCTGTCCATACCGGGGACACCGAGCTTTTCAGAGGTTTCGCCTTTGTTCATTTTACCGCCGTTAATGATATTCAGGTCTTCGCAGTGAGAAGCGACAAGAAGACCATTTTCTTTAGAAAGCTCCAGAGCTTTTCTCATCTGCTCAGCATTTTCCACAGGGCGGCCGTCATCTGAAATACAAATGCAGCCAGCTTCCTTAAGAGCGTCGTAATCGCAAAGACCATTGCCGCTCATGCCGTTTGTTATGCAGCCGACAGGATAGACCTCAACGCCAGTATCCTTAGCTTTGCCGATGATGTACCGTATTATTTCCGGGTCATCGCAGGGTGGGGTGGTATTAGGCATAGCAAGAACGCCTGTAACGCCGCCGGCGAGGGCAGCTTTACAGCCGGTGAGGATATCCTCCTTATGGGTCTGACCGGGGTCACGGAAGTGAACGTGCATATCAAAAATTGACGGCATAAGTACAAGATCAGTGCCGTCGATAACCTCGTCAGCACCGA
>CAMNFW010000056.1 GCA_946537565.1 uncultured Ruminococcus sp.
GACACCTGTTTACGGCGGCGGAGAGGTGCGCTTGCTGGGAAACGGCAGCTTTGAGCTGATAAATGAGGATTTCACAGCTGAGTACAGCGATGATGTACTTGTGATAAGGCAGGGAGATTCAGAGGTCACAATTTCTGCTGCAAATTCCGGGAAAGGCTCTGACAGCGGACTTTCTGTATATTATGGAAATATCAATTCCGGAAATATTCCTGACCGAAGCGGAAATGCAGTATACCTTGACGAAGATGAAAACACCGGAGAAAGCATATCCGGTATAAATGATTTTGAGATAACCTTCACTGACAGCAGCAGATTCAAGATAAGGAGGCTGTAATGCCAAGAGCTGATGTGAAAAATGTGCTTTCTCAGCTGAAAAAGGGCGAGCTGAGAAATATATATTATATATGCGGAAGCGATATAAACGGAGTAGAAAGCCTTACGAAAAAGATCATAAAAGCAGTAGCCGGTGATAATGATGAGCTGGCTGTTACAAAGCTTGACGGCAAGTATATTGATCCTTCGGAGCTTTATGATCAGATGCAGATAGTCCCGATGATGTCGGAGTATAATTGTATATTCATCAATGACTATGACTGTGAAAGACCTTACTACGAAATGAACGGAAAAAAAGCCGATGATATCAACAAGAGGCTGTTTGAAACATTGAAGAATATCCCTGAGCAGACAGTGATAATATTCAATGTCACCGGCTTTGAGATACCTGTAAAGTTCAGCCGGAAGATAAGAGATGTTGAGATAGACACAAAAAACAAAAACCGTAAGCTGGCAGATATTGCAGAAAAAAACGGTATACTCTGCATTGTTGAAAAGCAGGCGCCGGCTGTTCTGGCAAAGACAATTGCGGCAAAGGTCTCAGCAAGAGGCGGAATGATCTCAGTGAGAAATGCACAGCTGGTGGCAGAGATCTGCACCTCTGATGAAATAGCGATCGGCAATGAGATCGACAAGCTCTGTGCATATGCCGGAGGCAGAGAGATAACTGAAACAATGATACGGGATATGGTGCATTATTCCAGTGTGAACTTCACAGTTTACAACCTTGCAGATGCAATTGCTGAGGGAAGCAGGGACAATGCGCTGAACATTCTCAGTGACCTGGATCTCAGTGATGACAAAAAATGCCGCAGCGCACTCAGTGCAATTCAGTCAACGTTCATGGATTATTATCGTGTAGTGACTGCAAAAAGAGCAGGTGTTGGAGCTGAGCAGGTAATAAATGATTTTGGCTATTACAGCCGAAGGTTCATTATAGAAAAGCTTTACAATAAAAGCATCCGTCTTAGTCTGAAAAAGATAAGGAGCTGTCTGGATATACTCTGTGACACAAATGAAAGGCTCAATTCAACAGCAGCTGATATCCGTTCTGAGATAGAAACGGCTGTGATAAAAATGCTGACTGCACCGAATTGAGCAGCTCCGTTAATGAGGTAAAGAAATGATCAGATTAAAAGAGGCAGTGATCGTAGAGGGAAAGTATGACAAGATCAGGCTTTCGTCACTGATAGATGCGGTCATGATCGTGACCAACGGCTTCGGGATATTCAAGGACAGGGAAAAGCTGGAGCTTATAAGATATTACGCAGAAAAAACCGGCATAATCATACTCACGGACTCTGACAGTGCTGGCAGAAAAATACGCAGCTATATCCGCAGTGCTGTCAGCAGCGGAAAGATAATAAATGTATATATACCGGATATTTTCGGAAAGGAAAGGCGCAAGGACAAGCCTTCATCCGAGGGAAAGCTTGGGGTCGAGGGAATAAGCACAGATTATCTTATAGAAGCCTTCAGAAAATCCGGAGTTACAGCGGATGAAAGAAAGACAGCTCCTGATATCACAAAGCTGACCATGTTTGAGCTGGGACTCAGCGGAGGAAAAAACAGCAGTGAGCTGCGTCAGCGTCTTCAGAAGCGGCTTGGACTGCCTTCACTGCTTTCAGCCGGATCACTTTTAGAGGTGCTGAACACAATGATGAACGCAGAGGAGCTGGCAGAGCATACTGCTGCAATTAAGGAGGAGACAGATGATATATAGCAGTCTGCTGTTTATATACGGCTTTTTTCCGTTATCGCTGCTGATATATTTTTTACTGCCAAAGGGTATGCAGCGAACGGGACTGCTGTTAATGAGCATGGTATTCTGCGGAGCTTTTGGGACAAAGTATCTGCTTACATTTTTTGGCTGCACAGTGATAAACTATACTCTTGGAAGAATAATGGGGCAGATGCGGAAGAATGGCAGCCGTTTCACCTGGATACCGCTGGTAGCAGGACTGTCAGCGGATATGCTGATGTTATTTGTATTCAGGGCGAGGCTGCCGGGAATATTGAAGCCCTCGTTTGCGGAGAGCAGTTTTCCGCTGGGAGTATCGTTTCTCAGCCTGTCAGTGATGGGATATCTGATGGACGTATATCGGGGAAAATGCAATGCCGAGCGGAATATAGTAAGCTTTTGTCTTTACACAATGTATTTTCCGAGACTGATAATGGGACCTCTGCTGAGGTATGATATTTTCAGGAAGGCAGTACGCAGCCGGGATCCCAGTCTTGAGGAGATAGGTGTAGGAATGTCACTGTTTGTGAAGGGACTGGCAAAGAAAGTTCTTGCAGCGGACAATCTGTTTATGATGTACAATGCGGTAAGGAGCGTAGAGATCAGCAAACTATCTGCACTTTCAGCCTGGCTGGGAGCGCTAGCGTATGTACTTTGCCTTTACTTTACACTTTCCGGCTTTGCTGATATGGGAACTGGCATCAGCTACTGTTTTGGAATAAAGCTTGTGCAGAGCTTCAACTACCCGATGCTGAGCAGCAGAATAAAATTTTTTGCATCAAAATGGCATATGCAGCTGATATGCTGGTTCAGGAGATATATCAGCCGTCCGCTGAAAACTTTGACGGAGAAGCCCTGGCTGAGAGATCTGATATTTGTATTCTCATGGTGCATGGCAGGTTTCTGGTATAAATTTGATCTTGGCGGTCTGATATGGGGAGCGATGATCGGCGGAGCGATGCTTCTGGAGTCAAAGATAATAAAGAAGAAGATATTAAAAGCCACAGGAATGATATATACTTTCCTGCTTGTGCAGATCTTCGGAGTATTTCTTGCCGGAGACAGTGCAGCAGGGTCGCTGCATTATATCATTGTAATGTTTGGCGGAACCCGTCAGCTGGCGGACTCATTTACGATATATCTGCTCAGATCATATCTGGTAATACTGCTGGTATCGGTATATGCCTCAACAGATCTTTTCAGGAACATGATGATGAGGACTGGCGGAGCAGTGATCAGGAAGGTAATAACAGCTGCAACCCCGTTTATAGTGACAGCAGTTCTGCTGATATGTACAGTATTCATGTCATACAGCGGCAGCTCTGAGATGATACTCATGCAGTTATAGGAGGCGGTATATGAAAAAGAAGACAAATGCTCTGACGGCAGTTTTTTCACTTACAGTCATGTTTGTATTTCTTCTGACAACGATATTTATGCCAAAGAAAAAGACCTCTGAAAATGAGAACAGACCTCTGGCGGAGCTGCCTGAGTTAAGTTCAGATAATTTATCGGAGGGAGAATATACTCATGGTTTAAGCCGGTATTTTACTGATCATTTTGCAGGCAGGGACGTTTGGATATCAGCGCAGGCGCTGGCAGAGCAGCAGATATGTGAGAGTATAGTGAACGGAGTATACATTTCTGACAGCCGGCTGCTGGACGCAGGGGTTTCGCAGAGACAGGTATCAATGACGTATGCTGACTATATAAACCGTTATGCAGAGGAAAACTCCGGAGCTGTTTATATGGCGGCAATTCCTACATCAGTGGGAGTGTATGGTGATCTTCTTCCTGAGCATCTGCTGAGCAACTCTGAACGTGACCAGATAAGTCGGTTTTATGACGGGCTTGCCGGAAGCATACGAAAGATAGATGCTTACAATATACTGAAAATGCTCAGTGATAATTATATTTATTACCGCAGTGATAATAAATGGACCAGTTATGGGGCATACTGTGTATACAGGACAGTTATCCAGAAGCTGGGATTCCAGCCTACGTCCTATGATAAATATACTATATCCCATATAACTGATGCATTTCGTGGTGAGCTTTACATCAAGTCGCAGTATATGAGATCAAAACCTGATATCATAGATGTTTACAGTTACCCGGAAGGAACGGAGATATTATCCTGTACAGGAACTGACAGCAGCGGAAATATACATGAGTGCAGCATCTATAACTCATCTGCACTGGAAACGCCGGATATGTACCGGTTTTATATGGGATACGGATATCCGGAATACAATATAAAAACATCACTCAACAATGACCGCAGACTTCTTGTTATATGCGATGACACAGCGTATTGCTTTATACCTTTTTTAACCCAGCATTACAGTGAGATAGAGGTATTGTCACCGGAATATATGGAAGGCGGTATAGAAAGCTATACCGATACTGATGAGTATGAGCAGACGCTGTTCATTTTTGGTATAGACACTCTCTGCGAAAACGGAGAAGAGTTTAATTCGACTCCGTGATAAAGGAAACGAGGTAATGATATGAAAGCGCTAATAACAGGAGCAACCTCCGGCATAGGAAAGAGCATGGCACGTCAGCTTGATAAGAGGGGCTGGTCGCTGATACTTACCGGACAGAATGAAAAAGTTCTTGAGGAGTTAAAGAACGAGCTTAAAGATGCAGAGGTGATCAAGGCTGATCTTTCTAAGAAAAGCGAAGTTTTCAGGGTATATGACTTTTGCCGGGACAAGGGAATAGATATGCTGGTAAACAATGCAGGATATGGACTTTACGGCAGATTTGAGGATATAGATATGGAGGACGAGCTTGGACTTATAAATGTCAATATAGTTGCAGTCCATATTCTTACGAAGCTGTTTCTCAGGGATTTCAAGAAGCATGATCACGGAATGATCCTCAATGTAGCGTCCAGTGCAGGTTTCATGACGGGACCGCTTATGGCATCATACTATGCTTCAAAGAATTATGTAGTTCGTTTATCAATGGCAATAGCAGAGGAGCTGAGACGTGACAAGTCAAAGGTCAGCATAACACTGCTCTGTCCGGGACCCGTGGACACAAACTTCAACAACAGGGCAGGGGTTTCGTTCAGTGTAAAGCCGATAACAGCTGACCAGGCAGCCGAATGTGCAATAAACAGGGCAATAGCAGGAAAACTTCTGGCGATACCTGGATTTTATGTAAGGGCAGCGGTATGGGGCTCAAGATTTGTACCGCATAAGCTTCTTTCCGCAATGGTATACAATATACAGCACAGCAAAAGCAGGAGCTGATATAATGAGGGACATAAGCTACAGAGTAGCACTTGGAGGCATTGTATCGGCATTGTGTCTGATAACAATGTTTCTTGCAGGTATAATACCGGCGCTGTATTTGCTGCTTCCGATGGCAGCGGGGGTGCTGTTAATGGTGATAGCAGCGGAGGTCAGCATAGGCTGGGCAGCGCTGACATATCTTTCAGTGGGAATACTTTCGCTGTTTATCTGTGCAGACAAAGAAGCAGCACTGGTATTTATAATGCTGTTCGGACATTATCCGATAATACGATTTTATCTTGAGCGGATAAAAATAAAACCGCTCCGGGGAGCGGCAAAGCTTGTGGTGTTCAATCTGTGTGCGGCGTTATTTTTCTATGTAACGGTGTATATTTTCGGACTTGACCAGATGGTTGAAGAGATGAATGATATAGGGAAATACGGCGCACTGGTGATGCTTGGATTCTGCAATCTTATCTTCATACTTTACGATTATAATCTTAAGGCAGCCTACAGCATATACATACGCAAGCTAATGCCTAAATTCAAGCGTAAAAAGTAAAAAACAAACAAATTCAGCGTTTTACCGCAGGCTGGTCAGCGTGTGGGAAGGCGCTGTTTTTTTCTTTCATTTTTTTGAGTATAACGTTAAAAACAACAATTTCTGTCAGGAAGGTCAGCGACCATGAAATGGCATATGATATATATAAGCTTTGGAGAGAGTGAAACTGTGGCATACGGAAAACTGTGTATATCCAGGCTATTCTGAAAACACAAACTCCGGCAACAGTAATTATCATAGGCATAACTGAGTATCCGATACCTCTGAGAAGACCTGTAGCAACGTCCATAAGTCCGCACAGAAAATATGGCAGACAAATGAAAGCGAGTCTTATCAAGCCATATTTCACAGCCTCATCAGAGTCGGTTATATAAATCGAAAGCAGGTGATCGCCCAGGAGATAAGCGGAATTTCCAAGAACAGTGCCTGTAACGAAAACCAGTCCAAGACATATCAGCATTATTTTTCTTATCCTGTCGATCTTACCGGCACCGTGGTTCTGACCGGTAAAGTTAAGGGCGGTCTGGCTGACCGAGTTCATGCTTGTGTATACAAAGCCTTCGATATTCTGGGCAGCAGCATTTCCTGACATAACGACAGCGCCGAAGGAATTGACCGAAGACTGAATTATGACATTGGAGATAGAGAACAGCGCTCCCTGAATACCGGCAGGAAAGCCTATCTGGACTATTCTCAGAAGCTGACGCTTGTAGATTTTAAGCTTTTTCAGTTCAAGCTTGCAGCAGTCAGTACGTTTCATGAGGGCACGGAGTATAAGAACGGCAGAAACGGTTTGAGACAAGGCGGTTGCAAGTGCCACACCTGCAACGTCCATTTTGAAAACTAATACGAATAATACATTCAGCGTAACATTAAGAATACCGGCAGCAGTGAGGTAATAAAGAGGGGATTTAGTATCACCGGCGGCACGGAGTATAGCAGCGCCGAAATTGTAAAGGGTGCTGGGAATCATACCGCAGAAGTATATTCTCATATAGACAGCTGACAGACCGATAACATCTTCCGGAGTAGCCATAAGCTCCAGTATTGGTCTTGCACATGAAACACCGATAATTGTCAGAACACCGCCGCAGATAATTGAAGCCGGAACAGCCGTATGGATAGTTTTGTGAACGTCTTCGTCACGGTCAGCGCCAAGTCCATGAGCAACAGTAACACCTGCACCAACCGACAAGCCGATGAACAGATTTACCAGCAGGTTTATAACTGAGCCGCAGGCGCCTACAGCTGCAACGGAAATGCTTCCGCACCAGCGCCCGACAACTATCAGGTCAGCAGCGTTGAACAGAAGCTGAAGCACACCGGTAAGCACAACAGGTATCGTAAAAAGAATGATTTTTTTAATCAGCGGACCTTCCGTCAGATCAGATTGTCCTTTCAGCATAGAAAATGCCTCCTAAGATAAAAAATATAAGAAATGAATAGTTTTATATGGGAAGTTATATTATGCTGCTGAATACAGCTTTCACGGTAAGGTACACGCAATACAGTTATCAGGAATTCGTTACAAAAAAACTCAGGCATCTGCCTGTTCTGAGCATGAATGAAAGCTGCAAAAAAGCCCCTGAAACGGGACTTTCTGGCATAATATTTTAGTTGTCTGAATTATGTCTGATTCTTGTGATCTCCTCGTCTTTTTTCCAGAGAAAGCTGATATGAGCTTCTGTGCCGTTCTGTATTCTGCGGAGATTCTGGATATGTTTAAAAAGGATAACAATAGTTACAGCGGAAAGGATCAGAGTGCCGGCAGAATCACCTGATATAAGCGCATAGACCAGAGTGAATAGAACCGAGCCGGTAATTGGAACAACACAAACATAGTCGATAGTGAAAGCAAGTACAGCTTCAATGCACAGCAGGAGAATGAAAACTATCGGACTATAAGCAACGATTGTACCAGCGAGACAGGCGAGACCTTTTCCACCGTGAAATTTCATAAGCACCGGATAAATGTGACCGATGATACAGGCAGCGCCGGAGAGGATCTTGGCGAAATTGATCTGAGGAAAAAGGTAGTAGGCAATGAGAGCAGCGGCAGCAGCTTTAAGGATATCGAAGACAGCAGTAAATAATCCGGCTTTTTTTCCGATCGTAATAGCGACGTTTGAAGCACCGGCGTTTCCCGAACCCTTGTCACGGATATCGAAGCCTTTGATTCTGGAAATAATGTAAGCGGGGTTAATACCGCCGATAAAATAGCCGAGAAGTGTACATAAAATATACTCCATAAATATCCCTCCCATCATTTTCATAAAGTATTATATCATACTGTCAAACTCTTGTCAATATTTTTTGATTTAGTTTTAAAGCACAAACTTTATTCAGACACGCCTGCTTGTATAAATAACAGCTGTCCTTACCTGTATATGCGGCGGAAAAACATTGCAGCTTCAAAACACCACGGTATATTTCATACTGCTGATATATACTATATTAATATTTTCAGCTGTCCATCTAAAAAACGATCTGATCGGATGCTTTGTATGAATTGAACTGTTTTATTATTACTTATGCTAATTATGTGTATTCATCTGACAAAGTTGAAATATAATTACTGTATACTATTGACAAAATGGTTTGCGTATGCTAATATATGAACAGACATTCATATGTTCAAATATAATATTTATCAGGAGGTTTATTATGTACCTACAGCTTGAAGATATAAAAAAATCCTTTGGTGAAGGTGAAAACAAGAACCAGGTTCTCAAAGGAGTATCCTGCGGTGTAGAGAAGGGAAATATCTGTGTTCTTCTTGGCCCGTCAGGTTCAGGAAAATCAACGCTTCTGAATATTATCGGAGGCATTGAGACTGCCGACAGCGGTTCGGTAATCATTAACGGTGAAAGGGTCGAATCCATGAACGAGAAGCAGCTTTCACTCTATCGCCGCAGGCATATAGGCTATGTTTTTCAGTCTTATAATCTTATCCCTAATCTTACCGTCAAGGAGAATATTGAAGTCGGAGCATATCTCAGCGATTCACCTCTGGAGCTTGATGAATTGATAAAGACTCTGGGGCTGTGGGAGCATAGGGATAAGATACCTTCACAGCTCTCAGGCGGTCAGCAGCAGCGTACAGCTATTGGAAGAGCGCTGATAAAAAATCCGGATATACTTCTTTGTGACGAGCCTACAGGTGCGCTGGACTACACCACATCAAAGGAAATTCTTAAGCTCATCGAAGAGGTGAACCAGAAATTCGGCAATACAATAATAATCGTAACTCACAACGATGCTATCAAGCTTATGGCTGATCAGATCATCAAATTCCGTGACGGCAACATAAGGCATAACGATATGAATACCAACAAGGTACCGGCAGCAGAGCTTGACTGGTAAGGAGGCGAAAGCATGAAAAATCCACTTCTGAAAAGGCTTCCCCGAGAGCTGAAAACTGAAATTGGCAAATACATAGCATTGTTTTTGTTTCTTGCCCTGACCATAGGACTTGTATCGGGATTTCTTGTGGCAGGGGGAAGCATGATAAAGGCATACGATGACAGCTTTGAAAAATTCAATATCGAGCATGGACATTTCACCACGGCATTTGAGCTGGAAAGTAAGCTGATATCAGACACAGAAGAAGAAAATGACATTGACATTTATCCCCTTTTCAACCGCAACACTGAGAATCAGCATGGTCATTCCATGAGGATATTCCGTCCAAGAGAAGATATCAACAAGATCGACATGATGAAGGGAGAGTTTCCGGAAACTGAACGGGAGATAGTGATAGACAGGCTTTATGCTGAAAACAACGGCATCTCTATAGGTGACACTCTCACCTTTGACGAAATGGATTTTACAATAACAGGATTTGCTGCACTTTCAGATTACAGCGCTCTTTACAAAAACAATACTGACATGATGTTCAATGCTAATAAATTCACTGTAGCGATCGTAACAGACAAAGCCTTTGATGAAATAGCTGAGGATAAGAGAATTGAATACACCTATGCCTGGAGAAACCATGACGACAGCCTTGATGATGAAGGAATGAAGAACAAAGGCGATGACATAATGGAGTATCTTGCGGACAAGACGATGCTTACAGATTTTGTGTCAAGGCCGGACAATCAGGCTATATGTTTCACGGGTAATGACCTGGGAAATGACCATGCAATGATGGAATGGTTTTTGTATATAATCATAGCAGTTATGGCGTTTATATTTGCTGTAACAACAAGAAGCACAATCGAGCAGGAGGCATCAGTAATAGGAACTCTCAGAGCTTCCGGATACACAAGGGGAGAGCTGCTGTGGCATTACATAGCATTACCGCTGGCAGTTACTTTTGCAGCAGCGATAGCCGGCAATATACTTGGATATACAGCCTTGAAGTATGTAGTAGCTGATGTTTACTATCACAGCTATTCTCTTCCAACATATACAACAGTATTCAGTTCAGAGGCGTTTATCAAGACCACACTTATACCGTGCATCATAATAGTAGTAATAAATCTGATAGTAATTGGTGCATCTCTTAAGCTTTCACCGCTGCAGTTTCTGCGGCATGATCTTACAAAGAAGAGAAACCGCAATGCAGTGAAGCTGCCGTCATGGAAGTTTATGACCAGATTCAGAGTAAGGGTAATACTTCAGAATATTCCGACATATATCACAATGTTCGTTGGAATACTCCTTGCCACAGTACTGCTGATATTCGGACTTGCGATGAGACCGCTTCTGGACAATTATAGGGAAGAGGTTCAGAATTCAGAGATATCGAAGTATCAGTACATTCTGAAAGCGCCTGTCGAGACATCATATGAGGACGCAGAGAAGTACAGTGCAGCTTCTCTTGAAAATGAAGAAGATGAAGAAATAACAATCTACGGAATCGCAAAGGATTCA
>CAMNFW010000057.1 GCA_946537565.1 uncultured Ruminococcus sp.
CCTGCTGAACTTCGCCGTCATAGTTCTGAGGAACGAAGAAAGTAACTTCAGCCTTAAGGTCATTCTTTTTACCTGTGATGATAGTATAGCCCATACCGTGGCGGCACTCATAGGAATCAAGCTCAGTCTTTACAGGTGACCAGCCGGGGTTCCAGACAGTACCGTTATCATTGATATAGAAATAGCGTCCGCCCATATCAATAGGAACGTTGTTATAGCGGTAACGGGTAATTCTTCTGAGGCGAGCGTCCTTATAGAAGCAGTAGCCGCCGGCTGTATTGGAAATCAGCGAGAAGAAGCTCTGTGTACCGAGGTAGTTTATCCACGGATAGGGGGTTCTTGGAGAATTGATAACATACTCCTTATTAGCGTCGTCAAAAAATCCGAACTTCATAGTATTACTCCTTTTTTGTTATTGCGTTACAAAAGCGGTATATTCCGCATTTGTTTTATTATAACATATTTTTTATTTTATTACAATAGTTTACCATGAAATTGCAATGTATTATTTTCCGTATGATTTTTGTGCATTTTCAACAAGAAACAATGTGCAGAGAATAATAGCTGAGAGCAATAATATATTCTGTAAAAAAATATAACGCTGGTAAATCAGCCAGCGTTTCGGGGTATAAACAAAAATCGTGAAGATATTTTTAAAAAATGTTATTTAGCAGTTTTGCCCTGTTCCTTTTTGATAGTCCGTTTAACGATATGCTTAAGGCGCTCGCAGGTGTCAGCCGGGAAGTCAGTGATAAAGGTCAGAGCCTGGGCATGAGCTTCCTCATGGGGGAGCTTAAGGAATTTATGGAAGAAGATGTACACCTCATTGAAGCTGGCAAAAATCTCGTTCACAGCCTCCTCGCCCTCCGGAGTAAGAACAACGCTGTTGCAGAAATCCTCATACACCAGCCCGGAATTTGCCAGACATCTCAGCATTTTGCTGACACTGGGGCGTGAAACACCAAGATGCCGTGCTATGCTGACGCATTTGATATACTCATCGTTATCGCTCAATTCTTTTATAGCCACAAGATATTTTATCTGACCTGCACAATGTTTCATATATAGCGCACGCTCCTTTTAGGGATTAGAGATTGTAAGGAAAGGGTAATTGCATATGCCCCTTATTCTGTCAGCATAAGCTTAAACAGCCGGCGTTTTTTTCGGCTTAAGCATTACTTGTCTGCATCAATGAGATGCCAGTAGCCTTTAAGATAAACTCCGCCGGAGATAATAGTCAGGGCGGTGGATATCCAGATCAATATCGGAATGATCCAGCTGTCCACGGCATTTTTCAAAGTCTCCTGGAAGTTAAAGCTCAGGTCATAGCAGGCAGTAAGCCATACCAGCGCTGCAACGATCGCCACCATAGTGAAGGCAGTTTTCAGCTTGCCCCACATTCCGGCTGCCACAACTACTCCGCTGTTTGCCGCAAGAAGTCTCAGACCGGAGACCATGAATTCTCTTGCGATTATTATGATAAGCGGGATAGCGCCAATTTTGATCTGTGGTATTTCAACAAAAACCGCCAGCGCTGAAATGACAAGCACCTTATCTGCCAGCGGATCCAGGAATTTTCCGAAGTTGGTAACAAGGTTTCTTTTCCGGGCGATCTTACCGTCCAGGGCATCGGTAATGGCAGCTGCGCCGAAAACCACCAATGCCGCAAAGTAGTGCATCGGAAAATCTAAATACATGAACAGCAGAAAAAACGGAATCAGCAGCACACGCAGAAGTGTCAGTTTATTCGGCAGATTCATCTGTAATCACCTCACCGATCAAATCGTAATCCAAAGTATCAGTAATTCTGATTCTGACATATTCTCCAGGTCTCAGGGGACTGTCAGACGTGAAGAAGACTTTTCCGTCGATATCAGGAGCATCAAGAGGAGTTCTTCCGAACCAGCATTCACCGAAGCGGTCGTAGCCTTCAACCACAGCCTCCAGTTCTTTACCCAGCAGGGTCTGGTTGAACTCACTGCTCACCAGCATCTGCTGTTCCATAATGATATCAGCACGGTGGGCAGCGGTCTCCTTATCTATCTGATCGGGGAAGTCATAGGCTTTTGTACCCTCTTCACGGGAATAGGCAAAGCAGCCCAGCCTGTTGAATCTTACACGCTGAACGAACTCAGCCAGAGCATCAAACTGCTCCTGAGTTTCACCGGGGAAGCCAGTGATAAGAGTTGTACGGAGAATAACACCCGGTATTTTTTCACGGATATGGGCAAAAAGAGCCTCAAGGCTTTCCTCATCGCCCCAGCGCTTCATGCGGCGCAGGATATCGCCGTTACTGTGCTGGATAGGTATTTCGAGGTATTTCACCAGTTTCTCCTCAGAAGCTATAGTCTCCAGCAGCTCATCAGTTATACGTTCCGGATAGCAATATAGGGTGCGTATCCAGTGGAGATTTTCTATTTTGCAGAGCCGGCGGAGAAGCTCCGGCAGCATTGATCTTCCATATAGATCGGCACCATACTGAGAGGTATCCTGAGCGATAACCACCAGCTCGGTAACACCGTTGTCAGCCAGCCATTGAGCTTCCTGTAAAGCCTCCTCAATGGGAACGCTCCGGAAGCCTCCTCTTATGGACGGGATAGCGCAGTAGGTGCAGCAGTTTGAGCAGCCCTCAGCCACCTTAAGGTATGAGAAGAAAGGCAGGGTAGAAATAATTCTTCCGCCGGTCAGCTCAGCATCCTTTTTCGGGGCGAATCTGACGTATCTTTCATCAGCCATGATATGGTTGAGAACATCGACGATATCCCGGTTATTTCCAATGCCCATGACCGCATCAGCCTCCGGGAACAGCTCAGCAGTCTGCTCCTTGTATCTCTCCACAAGACAGCCGGTAATGACTATCTTTTTGAGTGTTCCCTCCTCCTTAAGCTTACCCAGCTCAAGGATAGTTTCTATTGCTTCCTCCTTAGCGGACTGTATAAATCCGCAGGTATTGACCACAGCAATATCTGCAAGTCCCGGTTCAGTTACCAGCTCGAAGCCTGCTCTGCGAAGCTTATACAGCATACGCTCAGAATCCACAAGATTTTTTGAACAGCCCAGTGATACCATTCCAACCTTAATTGCCATTACCTTTCCTCCGGTTAACGTAAAATCTTAATCCGATCAATGATCCTGTCCATAATTACGGCAGCGCCGGCGGTCAAGCATAAGACGGAGCATAAGAATGTCCCGGTATTTTCCGCAGTCAGAGGCGAACCTGATCATGGATCGTTTTCAAAGTATTCACGGACAGCCCGGTTAATATCATCGTAGCTGTAGCCGTATCTGACGAGAGCATTTTTGACTTTTTCCACAGATCGTCTGTCCTCCGGGTCAGTCAAAAGCCTGTAGTGTTTATTATTGATAAGCTCAGAGAGATTCTCCAGAAACTGCTGATCATAGGGTCCGAGAGCTTCTTCGGCGGTATCACTGTCGATACCCTTCTGTAAAAGCTCACGTTTTGCCCGATAGTAGCCGAATTTTTTTGAGCAGACCAGTTTCCGGGCGAGTTTTTGAGCATAGCGCCTGTCATTTATGAAGCCCGCCTTAGCGAGTTTTTTTATAACGGCAAGGCAAAGCTCCTCGTTGTCATAGGTCTTCATCAGCTTGCTGAACATATCCTCAGCGGAATAATCTCTCACGTCAAGGCAATACATAGCATACTGATACGCTTTGCGGAATTCAGATGCAGCCAAGAGTTTTTTAAGCTCGCTGCTGTCGATGTCCATTCCGCTGCGGAGACCGAAATCAACGATAGTGTCGATATTCAGATAATAGATTTTATCCTCGTCCAGCACCAGTTCATAGGTGCTGCCTTTATATTTATTTATTGAAGTTATTTTCATTCTTCAGCAGGAGTGAACTCTTCAAAGTCCTCGTCTATCTCAATGAAATCCTCAGCGGCATTTTCATCAGAAGAGGATTCAGCCTCGCCGGTGTACTCGATATCCTCACCAGCCTCAGCATTGCCTTCAGCAGCAGCCTCCGCAGCCTTGCCTTTTTTATCCTTTTCCTTTTTAGCGGCGGCAGCAGCAATGACCTCTTCCTTGCGTTCAAGAATCTGCTTTTCGATCTCAGCCATAAGCTCAGGATTTGCTTTAAGTACTTCTTTTACATTATCTCTTCCCTGACCCAGCTTCTGATCGCCGTAGCTGAACCATGAGCCGCCTTTTTTGATTATTCCCAGCTCCACAGCAATATCCAGAACTTCACCGCTGCGGGATATGCCGGTGCCGTACATCATATCAAACTCAGCCTCTTTAAACGGCGGAGCCACCTTATTTTTTACAACCTTGCACTTTGTACGGGAACCGATAATTTCGCCGCCGACTTTAATGGATTCGCCTTTTCTTACCTCGATCCTGACAGAGGAATAGAACTTAAGAGCTCTTCCGCCGGTGGTAACTTCGGGGTTTCCGTAGGTGATGCCGATTTTTTCTCTTACCTGGTTGATGAAAATAGCCACGCAGTTAGATTTAGAGATAGCGGCAGTGAGCTTACGCATAGCCTGGGACATAAGTCTTGCCAGCTGACCCACATGGAGATCGCCCATTTCGCCGTCGATCTCAGCCTTAGTGGTCATAGCAGCGATAGAGTCCAGAACGATAACATCAATAGCACCTGAACGGATAAGCGCCTCAGCAATTTCAAGAGCCTGCTCACCGCTGTCCGGCTGCGAAACCAGCAGCTCGTCGATATTAACTCCCAGCGCACGGGCATAGACCGGGTCAAGAGCGTGTTCAACGTCAATGAATGCGACCTCGCCCTCCAGCTTCTGAGCCTGAGCGATAATAGAAAGGGCGACAGTAGTTTTACCTGAGCTTTCCGGACCGTAGATCTCGACTATACGTCCTCTCGGAACGCCGCCGATACCCAAAGCGATATCCAGTGTCATAGAGCCAGTTGGGATAGCTTCAACGTTCATGGTGACATTCTGACCAAGACGCATGATAGCACCTGCGCCGTATTTTTTCTCAATAAACTTAAGAGCGCCGGCAAGGGCAGTTTTCTTGTCTTCTTTTTTTTCGACCTTAACAACAGCAGCTTTAGTTTTAAGTTCTTTTTTAGCCATTATGATTCCTCCGGTCTCTGCGCCGCAGCGGTCCTGATTATATGACCGAGATCACGGCGGAGAGTGATATTTTCAAAGTTATAATATTTTAATATATCGCAGACAGCCTGATGCTGACCCATGCCGAATTCAAAGCAAAGCCAGCCGCCTGGTCTGATATTTTTCTTCCAGAGCTGAGTTATTTTTCTGTAGAAATAAAGCCCGTCACCGCCGCCGTCGAGAGCCATAGCCGGTTCAAAGGCGACTTCGGTTTGCAGCTCAGCCATTTCCTGAGCAGTAAGGTACGGGGGATTGCTGACGATGATATCATACTCACCCGCAGCGGTATCCTCAGCTGTGACATCAGCTTTAATAAGCCTGATATCGGCATTGTTCAGAGCGATATTTTCCCTGAGATATCCGAGAGCTTCCGGTGAAAACTCCACCGCAGAAACCTGACTTCCGGGGATTTGTTTTTTAAGGGTAACAGCAATGCAGCCGCTGCCGGAGCAAAGGTCGATGATCCGTGGTGAAGCAAGCTTTTCCCGGCGGCATATATCGAGAACGGTTTCAATGAGGGTCTCGGTGTCAGGACGGGGTATAAGCACGCCCTCACCAACTTTAAAAGGGTAGCCGTAAAACTCCCACTGACCCAGGATATACTGCAAAGGGAAGCCATTTTTTCTTTTTTCGGTCATACTGACAATAATTTCACATTCCTTTTCCTGAACGATCTCCTCCGGCTTGAACAGCGGCTGTTTTTCTCCTGTAGCATCCTGAAAAATGCACATGATATCGAATTCCGCATCGGGGATATTATTACTTGTCAGCTCACTTACACAGCTCTGAAAAAGCTCTTTTCTGCTTACCATACGTCCTCGGTCTTATCCTCCGGGATACAAGGCTTCATTGCGGCGATCGCCACCTCTATCATGCTATCGTCCGGCTCGCAGGTAGTTATCCTCTGCATGGCGAGACCGGGAGCGGAAAGTATCCTTGTGAAAACATTATCGTTATTTCCGGCAAATCTTATGCACTCATAGGATATGCCAACAACCAGCGGCAGCAGCACAAGTGATGCCACGACACGCTGCCATGTAACTGTAAACGGTACAAAGCACATAACGAATATGCTTACCAGCAGAACAATGAAGATAAAGCTTGTTCCGCAACGTTTATGGAAACGGCTCTGTCCACGGATATTTTCGACTGTCAGCGGCAGCTCTGCTTCATGGCAGGCAATAGTTTTATGCTCTGCACCGTGATACATATACTGCCGGTGGATATCCTTCATTTTGCTGATAGCGACCATATATCCGATGAAGATGAGTATCTTGACGATCCCCTCCAGCACTGAGCGGAGGATCCTCATAGTTTTGATGCCGGGGATAAGTCCCACCAGGAATTTAGGCAGGAACACGAAAAGTCCCAGTGCCAGCACTACGCCCAGTATCGAGCCGATAGTCATGATCACATCGAAAAAGCCTTCGCCGGCTTCATTTTTCTCCTCTTCGGTGAGCTGTTTATCGGCGGACTTCATCATATACTTATAGCCCTTGACAAGGGAAGTTACGAAGCTTGTGCAGCCTCTGACCAGTGGAACTTTTTTATACCAGGGGGCAGATTTTCCGTTATTTTCCTTCCAGGTCTCCACGTCGATGGAGCCGTCGGGCAGTCTGCAAGCCATAGCGCCGGTGCCGGGTCCCAGCATCATAATACCCTCGATAAGAGCCTGACCGCCAATTTTTGATTTGAATTTTTCACAGCATTTTTCCTCAGCCATGTATTTCCTTCTTTCCATATTATATGCCGGAGCAAAGCTTCACGGGATAAACCTTCCGCAGCTGTTTCATTCTTTGAGCTGGCGGCAGGAATACTACTCATTGACGGGGAGGGTTATAGTAACAGTAGTGCCTTTGCCTTCGCCCTTGCTGGATATTTCAAGGGATCCGCCGTGCATTGAGATTATCTCGTCAGCCACGGCAAGACCGATGCCTGAGCCTCGTCTTGTATGATTAGCCTTATAAAACTTGGTTTTGACCTTTGCCAGGTCAGAGCCTTTGATACCCACGCCGGTATCTGTAACAGAAACTATGACATTTCCTTCCTCTTCGTAAGCCTTGATAGTAACGGTATCACCGTCAGAGGAATACTTCACGGCATTGTCTATTACATTGATAAACACCTGACGTATGCGGTTCTTATCGCCGAAAACAAAGGGCAGCATTTCAGGTTCATCATAAATGATCTTTTTATTTTCACGCCTTGCCTTATCGCTGTAGATCAGCACTGCATCGCCCAGCTCGGCAAGGATATCCATTTTTGAGCTTTGCAAAGTGAAATGACCGCTCTGCATTCGTGAGAAATCCAGCAGCTCCTCCACCATTTGTGAAAGACGCTCCGTTTCGCTCACTATAACACCTACACCTTTACGGGTAGTTTCCGGGTCTTCGCCTGCGTCCACCATAAGAGTTTCCGCCCAGCCTTTAATGGCGGTGAGAGGGGTTCTCAGCTCATGGGAAACGGAGGATATGAATTCATTTTTCATAGCCTCAGCAGTGGAAAGCTCATTAGCCATATGGTTGATAGCGGTGCAAAGCTCACCGATCTCGTCATCGCTGTTATTTTCGATACGGACGGAAAAATCGCCCATAGCAAATTTTCTGGCGATAGTGCTTATCTGTCTTATCGGCCGGACAATGGAATTGGCGAAATACAGACCGGTAATGACAATGATAAGGATAATGACAGCGGAGATCACAGTGACCATAAGGACATAGCCTTTGATAGTGCTGTCGATCTGAGTCATTGAAGTTACCATTCTGACTGAGCTGTATTCGCTGTTCATTGAAGAGATAGGAACAGACACAGCCAGTATTTTCTCGCCGCCTGAGAGTCTGCCGATATAGGAGCCTTCACCAGTCTCCATAGCCTGCTCATAATCCGGCATTATATAGTCGCCGTCCGGTGAAAATCCTGAGGAGGTGAGAGTGACCCGTCCACGGGAATTTACAGCCATAAGCTCGATCTTGTCCTTCTCATTGAAGGTCTCCAGCATATTTCTCATTTCAGCTGAGAAATTAGCTGAGCTGTCCTGGGAATGGATACTCAGCACGCTGGTAACGGCGTTGATCTTTGACAGAAGATACTGTTTTGCGGAGCTGTAGAAATAGCTCTGGATAACATATACAACGACCAGCTCAATAACCACCAAGGCAAGCACAATAACTCCCAGGTTATTGAAGAGCCAGCGCTTGGTTATACTCTTCTTTCCCATTACTGCATATCATTCCATTTATATCCATAGCCCCAGATAGTTATGATATACTTAGGATTTGAAGGTTCTTCCTCTATCTTCATTCTTATTCTTCTGATATTGACATCGACGATCTTATCATCGCCGTAATAGCTTTCGCCCCAGATATGATTAAGGATACTTGCACGGTCAAGGGCAGTATTCTTGTTGTTCATGAAGAATTCAAGTATCTGATATTCGACCTGAGTAAGCTCTATCTGTCTGCCGTTTTTAGTGACAGTACGGCTTTTGAGATTGAGGACGAAGGGACCGGATTCAATAACCGACTGTTTTTCATTTTTGATGAAGCTCATGCACACACGCCTGTAGATCGCATCAACACGGGCAGTCAGCTCTGAGGGTGAAAAGGGCTTGGTGATATAGTCATCAGCACCTATCATAAGACCGCTGACCTTATCCATTTCCTGGGTTCTGGCAGTGAGCATTATTATACCGATAGTAGAGCTTTTTTCTCTGATTTTTTTGCAGACCGTGAAGCCGTCGATACCGGGCATCATTATGTCCAGCAGAACGATATCGAAGTTTCCGTGTTCACTCTCAAAGGTTTTGAGGGCAGCCTCGCCGCAGTTTACGTCCACAACGTCATAGCCTGCACGTTTGAGGTTTATGACAACGAACTCACGGATAGTATCCTCGTCCTCACAAATAAGTATACGTTTCATGAAATATCACTCCTTGAATACAAATCTTACAGCAGCTTCCGGTGCAGAAATGGAAAGACCGTCATCATTTTCCTCCGAAGCCTGCGGGACGAAGACCAGATAAGCCTGTTCGCCCTTGGTATGTATCAGCATATAGCCGCTGGAGATTCTGTCTTCTCTTGAAGCTGAATCATCAGCACAGTAGATACGCATCAGCTCTCGTCCGGCTGAACCATTGGAATAGGTGCAGAACACCAGCTCATCGTTTACTGCATCACGTTTGATAGTGACCTTATTCCGCCATTTTTCGGGAAATATAAACAAATATCCCAATCCAACGCTATAGTAGGAGGTGAGCTTGCGTTCAAGTTTATTATTTGAATTGATGTACATCCAGTTAGTGAGCCTCAGCTGTTCGCTCTCGGAGGTATCCTCATAACCGGGAGCGATAAACTGGACGGGAATTTCAAGGGTACCGTCGCCGTCGGCATCGAAGCTTGTGCAGCCGGAGGGACGGAGGGTAGCAGCAGATTCCTCAGGTGAAGAAAAAACCTTTCCAAGCCCGTTTTCATCCATAAACACAACATCGGTCTGGATATATCCTGCACCTGAAACAGCGTCGATATACAGACCTGTAAGACCTGAGCGGATCTCGCCGTAGCTAAGGTTGTCGAATTCAGTGAAGCTGCCGCTGAGATCGGAGCTGTACTTGTGATACATACCAGCCTGATCGAGCTTATAAGCCTCGGCAGAAGCCGGACTGCTGCCGTTGGAACCAGCAAGCAGCAGGAATTCATTTTCGCTGTCCTTGTCCATATCAGTGACATCGAAGAAGGAATAGCCTTCAGAAAATGTTTGTTCGAGGAAGCCGTCCCTGTAATTATAGATAGAGACATTTTTCTCAGAGCGGTTAATAAGGCTGCTTCCGATTATAAGGTTAACTCTTTCGTTATCGCCCAGATGAGAGATCATGACCTTTTCGATCTCGGTGCCCTCAGCTGGAGTATCACAGACAGAACGCCATTTATCGTCCTCCTGGTCGAGAATATTTATACGCAGAGTATTTTCTTCCACAGTCAAGCTGTTTTTTTCATAGAAAACGACTGCCTCATTGCCGCCGTCACCGTCAATATCCTCAACTATAAAAGCAGAAAGATATTTTCCGGACTTAGGATATTTCAGACTTATAGAACTGCCGGCAGCATCAGTGAGAGCGCTGTAGATCTGTTCCTGCTGAGCGCTGAGCTTAGGCGGAGCCATAAGGTTATCAATACTTGTGCCGAACGTGCAGCCGGACAGTATTGCCGTCAGGACACAAGTCAGCACAAGCGCTATTGTTTTTTTCATACTTTCATTTATAAAGTTATAATATCCATGTCCGGAGGCTGACGAAGAGCTGCAAACTCTTGGGAGACCATCTCCGGGCGAGGATAGGATTTTAATATAAGGACAATAATTTTATATGGCATTAAGCTGACACTAAACTGCATTTTCAGGAAAATCGCCATGACAACGCACCGCCTGACGTTGACATTTAGCTGACACAAAATCGCAGTTCATGAAAAGTAAGCTGAACCAAAATCGAATTACAGAAATAGTCGCACCAAAAAGTACCGGAGCCTCTTCTGTGCTGTATGCGAT
>CAMNFW010000058.1 GCA_946537565.1 uncultured Ruminococcus sp.
TACCAGCTCCTCCAGAGCCTTAAGCGACTCTCCTGTGCTTATAACATCGTCAACAATAAGCACTTTTTTTCCCTTTATCATATCAGCCTTTTCTTTTGAGAGATAAAGAGTCTGCTCAGCAGCTGTGGTTATCGACTTTACTGTAACGGCAATAGGATCAGTCATGTACAGCTTGACACTCTTTCTTGCAACCACATAAGGCTTTCCACTCTGTCTCGACATTTCATAGCCCAGAGGGATACCCTTTGATTCAGCCGTAAGTATAACATCAAAATCCGGTGATTTTTTCAGCAGCTCCTGTGCCGATGCCACTGTGATCTCAACATCCGAAAACATAACAAACGCTGCAATATCAAGCTTATCATTGAGAGGACAGAGAGGAAGCTCTCTTTCAAGTCCAGCAATTGTCATTTTATATGCGCCAGCCATGCTCTGCCTCCTTATTCCGTCTTTCCCAGTGACTCAGGGCCCCAGCCCATTTTAACTCCAGCCAGCATATGGAAATGCAGATGCTTTACTGTCTGTCCGGCATCATCTCCGCAGTTGTTGATGATGCGGAAGCTTTCTATTCCCTCAGCCTTTGCGATCTTAGCAGCGGCTTCAAAAGCCTTTGCCACCAGTGATGAGTTTTCCTCAGTTATATCATTTGCACTGGTTATATGTGCTTTCGGGATAATGAGATAATGCACAGGAGCAATCGGAGCAATGTCCTTGAAAGAGTATACAAACTCGTCCTCATAAACCTTAGCGCTGGGTATTTCACCGTCAATTATTTTACAGAATAAACAATCCATAGTCTTTTACCTCCAGTTAGTTTTCCCTTTGTTTTTCAATACATTGAAGCAAAGGGTTCTATTTTGTATTCGCTTCCGTTTAAGCTGTAGATTATACTGAATATGTCAAAGCTGTCAGTTTTTACTGTGCCGTCAGAGTATTCAATATCTGCGCTGTAAGAATAGCCAACCTTCCATGCACCCGTAATCTTAAATGAATCATAATCCACATCATATCCGTTTTTTTCATATGATCTTACACGGTTTTCTATAAGCTTTTCATATATTGAATCTTCATCAGCCTCACTGACAAAGTTTATCCGGCAGGTACTGCATTTTTCACCAACAGGATAAGTTTCACTGCTTTCATTGAACTCTTTATTCTTTTCAGAAGCAATTTTCTTTTTATAGTATTCTCCCAGACTGTCCTCTGATCTCATTGCATCAACCACCGCCTGAGGATAAAGCAGCTCATAGTTATGATACATTGTGTCTTCATAGTATTCCGGCTCCACACTGGAATAACCAGCTCTGAAAAGCTGAGCGTCCAGTAAGCTTACCTTTGCGGCAGAATCATTATAATCATCTATAAGCGCTGCAAATTCAGGATAATCATCATTCAGCGGCTTTTCAGGCTTTGTAGTTGCCTCAGTCACAGGCTCTGTCACTGCTTCATAAGTTTTGGAAGAAGCAGCCGGCTTGCCGCAGCCGGTAATTATCCCGGCTGTCAGCAGAAGTGAGAATAATTTAATTATATAACGCTTCATAAGCATTCAGCTCATTTGATAAAGCCGGCTGCAATATCTGCAAACTTTCCAACTGCTTCATCAACAAGCGCAAGATCACCTATTCCTGCCATTGCGCTGTCAGGACGTCCGCCGCCCTTTCCTCCGGTCAGTGCAGCTGTCTGCTTAACGATATTTCCTGCATGAGCGCCCTTCTTTACAGCTTCCTTTGTACATACACAGTAGAGGTTGCCCTTTTCTCCGTTTATACCGGCAAAGAGTGCAATTATAGGCTCATTCTTGTCCTTTATGCTGTCACCAAGCTTGCGGAGTATATCTGCGCCAGCGCCGTTTATTACGTTGGATACGACCTTTACGCCTTTTGCTTCCTTTGCACCGCTGAGTATGGAATCCAGCTGTGAATTTGCTATCTGCTGATTGAGAGATTCTATCTTAGCATCCTTCTCTTTTGACTCTGCCATAACAGCTGCACACTTTTCAGTAAGCTCTGTTATGTTGTTGAGCTTAAGAGCCTTTGCAGACTCAATAATTGTAGACTTATAGCTGTTGAGAAGCTCATATACTCCAATGCCGGTCACTGCTTCGATACGTCTTACTCCAGCTGCTACTGAGCTTTCAGAGATTGTCTTGAAAAGACCAAGCTGTGAGGTGTTTGATACATGAGTACCTCCGCAGAATTCAATAGAAGGACCTGCTGTTACTACTCTTACTGTACTTCCGTACTTCTCACCAAAGAGAGCCATTGCACCCAGCTTTCTTGCTTCCTCAATAGGCATTTCCTGCATAGTTACCGGGATATTGCTGAGAATATAGCCATTTACTATTTTCTCTACCTTTGAAAGCTCTTCCTCTGTCATTGCAGAGAAATGATTGAAGTCGAAACGGCAAGCCTTATCATTTACCAGCTGTCCAGCCTGATGAACATGATCTCCCAGGACCTCACGCAGAGCATTCTGAAGCAGATGAGCTGCTGTATGATTACGCATGATAGTCCAGCGTCTTGTCTCATCTATCTTAGCATTTACCTTGTCGCCCTTTCTGAGTGTGCCCTCAGTTACAGAAGCGATATGCAGGAAATGTCCCTCGGACTTTATAGTATCCTCAACATTTGCTGAACTGCTGCTGCTTTCGATAACACCGGTATCACCTACCTGACCGCCGCTCTCAGCATAGAAAGGAGTCTTGTCAAGTACGATAACCACATCTTCACCCTCAGAAGCTGAATCTGTCTCAACACCGTCCTTGTATATTGCAAGTATCTCAGCATCTTCAGTGGCAGTATCAGTGTAGCCTGTGAATACAGTTGCCGGAGCTTCGACCTTTATGCTGTTATCTGCCCATGAAGAGCCAGCCTTTGCAGCATGATCTGCCTTAGCTCTTGCACGCTGTTCCTTAGCAAGTTCTGTGAAACGGTCTCTGTCTACAGATATGCCCTTTTCCTCACAGATCTCAACAGTCAGGTCTATCGGGAAGCCATAGGTATCAGAAAGCTTGAAGGCATCATCGCCGGAAAGTACATTTGAACCTTCCTTCAAAAGCTTGTCATTGAACTGACTGAGCAGCTCAGTGCCCTTATCAATTGTCTTGGCAAAAGCTTCTTCTTCAACACCTATTATCTTCTTGATGTACTCTCTCTTTTCAGCAAGCTCAGGGTAAGCGTTTGCATTTTCATTGATAACTGTATCACAAACTTCACAGAGGAACGGCTTTGTTATTCCTAAAAGTCTGCCGTGACGGGCTGCACGTCTGAGAAGTCTTCTTAAAACATATCCCCTGCCCTCATTGGAAGGCATTATTCCATCGCCTACCATGAATGTTGTGCTTCTGATATGATCAGTTATAACACGGAGAGAAACGTCTTTTTTCGTATCCTGCTTATAGCTGATACCGGCGATCGTGGAAATATGCTTCATGATATTCTGGACTGTATCTACTTCAAATATATTGTCTACGCCCTGCATTACACAGGCAAGACGCTCCAGACCCATGCCAGTATCAATATTCTTGCTCTTCATTTCTTCGTAGTGACCATTGCCGTCACTGTCAAACTGGCTGAAAACCAGGTTCCATATCTCAATAACTCTGTCACAGTCACTTGCCTGCTCAAAACTCTCAAAAGGACCGTAGGCTTCTCCTCTGTCAAAATGTATCTCCGAACATGGACCGCAAGGGCCAGAACCATGCTCCCAGAAATTATCCTTCTTGCCAAGACGGATTATTCTGTCATGAGGAATACCAATATTATTCTCCCAGATCTGTTCAGCCTCGTCATCACTCTCATATATGGTTATCCAAAGCCTGTCTGCCGGTATTTCCAGTGTCTTTGTCAGAAATTCCCATGCCCAGTCGATAGCCTCAGTCTTGAAGTAATCGCCGAAAGAGAAATTTCCCAGCATTTCAAAATATGTACCGTGGCGTGCTGTTTTTCCGACACTTTCGATGTCAGGTGTTCTTATGCACTTCTGGCAGGTAGTTACTCTGTGATTAGGCGGAACTGCCTGTCCGAGAAAGTATTTTTTCAGCGGAGCCATGCCTGAGTTTATAAGAAGCAGGCTCTTGTCTCCCTGGGGAACAAGTGATGCACTTGCCATGCGTGTATGGTTCTTGCTCTCAAAGAATGAGAGATATTTTTCACGAAGATCATTTAATCCTGTCCATTGCATATTGTATTACTCCTTTGATAATAATTGTGGTGTGCCGTGCAGGAATCGAACCTGCGACACGGTCGTGTATGAAACGAAATCAAACTGCAGTTACTGTCTTATACAAGACAGAGTTTTTTCCTGCTCTACCAACTGAGCTAACGGCACTTAAAATCCGAATTGTACAGCCTGAGCTATTTGAGATATATTATAGCTCTTCCGATAAAAAAACGCTGTTAAAGGTGTATTCCTGTTCAGCTCTCACTGAGTATGACATCATACTTTCAGGAGTCTTTTTTTCTCCGGCACCGGCAATTTTTTTAACCTGACATTTTTTTATTTGATGTATGCAGTAAAACAAAAACACCTCCGCCGCCAAATGGGACGAAGGCTCTCGTGGTACCACCCATATTCAGAGAAGCTGAACGCTCCTCCCTCAATGTCCATAACGCTGAACTGCGCTCCAGTTTCCCGAAGATGCTCAGGGGAAGCACCTGCCTTGATGATGAAGACTTTCACCAGCCGTCTTCTCTCTGCGATCATCTTCCAACAGTCAATCCCATCACCGCTGTACATATTTATTATATCAGCGAAAAATACAAATGTCAATAGTTTTTTTCAAAAAGCTGCTCATATCAGCAAACCTAAAACCTGTTCCGGTGCAAAGGCTGTTACGGACGCCTTCGGCGTCCGTAACCCGGCTGAACAGTTAACTGTTCAGCCGGTCTTATCCCTGTAATTCACCGGCGGTCATACGCAATACCCGGTCAGCATATTTTGATGCGGTATTTTCGTGTGTTACTGCTATTACTGCTGCCCCTGCTCTGGCTGAATCCCTGAGAAAGCCAAATACCGTTTCGGTGTTTTCATCGTCAAGATCACCGGTAGGCTCATCAGCAAAGATGATCCCTGGCTTGCGTATAACTGCCCGTGCTATAGCCATTCTCCTCAGCTCTCCGCCGGAAAGCGCTGAGGGCATTTCATTTTTCAGCTCAGCAATATCCAGTCTCTCCATAAGCTCTTCAGCATATTTCTCAGCTTCTGTGATATCCTCTCTGAACAGAGTGTAAGGCATAAGGATATTCTCAATAACACTCAGGCTGTGAAGAGCTGTCTGTCCCTGAGGGATAAAACCAACACTTCCGTTTCTCAGCCTTGACAATTCCCCGTCACTGAGACCGTATATATCCACAGAATCATAACTCACCTTTCCGGAAGTGGGTTCAAGCAGTCCGCCAAGCATATTCAGCAGCGTACTTTTTCCGCTGCCCGACCGTCCCATTATCACAGTAAATATTCCGCCCTCAACAGTAAGATCAGTCTCTTTTACTGCAATAAAACGGTTCGTTCCTCTGCTCTCCCGTATAAACTCACGGCTGAGCTTTTCTGCTTTTAGTATCATCAGTTTTCCCCCCTGAGAATAAGTCCGGTATCTATACGGCTGATGCGGAAAGCTGATATTCCAGAGGCAGCTGCACCAGCAGCGGCGGCTGCGATAAGTGCTGCGGCAGAATAAACTGCTATTCCTCCTGCTCCCGGAAGAAGAAACGGAAGCTTCAATGTCTCTTCAATGACACTGTTAAACGGCAAAACTATCAAAAGTCCAAGCAATACTCCTGCAATTCCGCCGATGATACCAGTGATGAGCGCTTCCTGTAAAACTATCGCTGCCAGCTTTCTCCTCGAAGCTCCCATTACTCTCAATACTGCAAACTCCTTCTTTCTCTCGTTCACACTCATTGTAAACGCAAGCAGCAGTATCACCACGCCCAGTATCCAAACCGCTGCTATTAGTATTCCTATTACCTCCGATACACCCGAAAGGCTGTCAGAGATCCCTGTGATCATTTCCTTTGTCTTAATTGCCTTCACTTTTTTCACATGAAGATTTATGTCATTTACTACCTCGTCAGCAGAATATCCTTCCCCTGCATTTATCAATATGCACGACACTACCTTGTCCGGGTCGATATCACTGAAATTATTCATTTTAAGATCAAGGGACGACTGTATCAGAGCTTTAATAGTATCTGCATTTGCAAAAACCGTTGTATCATAGGAAGTGCCTGTCTTGTCCAGTTTTGCTGCAACGTGACATTCCTGACCATAAAAGGTAAGTGTATCTCCTACAAAAGCATTAAGATCATTTCCAACTACCACATCAAGCTTTCCCAGTTCTTTTCCGTAACTGCGCTTTATCCAGGGCGAGATCGTGAAGTCTGTTTCCGGGTCAAAACCTATTATCTGCACAGGTATCGAACAGCAGCTTGAACTGGCTGAGGCAAGATAAAACTGAGGCGATATCTCCCCTATTCCTTCCCGCTCAGCCACCTTGTCCATAAACGTTTTGTCCATATAAAAATAGCCTGTGCTGCCCTGCAAAACTATATCCTCGATCTTTGTTTTTGTGGCCTGCTCATATGGTACGACCATTACATCTGCACCAAGCCGTGCTTCAAGTGAATCAAGTCCCTTTCTCAGACTCGATACTATCAGACTGCCACCCATAACTGTCAGCGAAAGCAGCGCCGTCAGCAGCACAAGTACAAAGCTTCTCACCGGTTTTCCAGCTATGTTCCTGAATGGCAGACTTTTGAATATACTCATTCTCAGCTCTCCTTATTTTTCCTTCCGTAATAAATGCTTACTGCCGCTGCTGCCGCTATAAGCAGTGATATTATAATTACTGCCGGACGCATAACTGAAAGACATCTCATGCCTTTCATCATACACATATGTATCAGAATATTTGGTACAAATACCGCAGTAAGTGCCGTTGGAATCATTATTATTTTTATCCAGCGTTTTTTCTTCTCTTCACTGAATATCAGCATCAGCACCGACATCACCGTCAGCATTATCCCCAGCACAAAAACTGTCTGCTCTGCATCATGACAGTGCATCCAGCTGCCGTCTTCCTTTTGTCCGCAGGCATGAAACAGAAATTTTACACCTGCCGTAAGTATCACACTGAGAAGGACAAGTATTATCTCCGTAAGTTTTTCAAAAGTATTGCTTTTTTTCATATCAATTCTTCCTTTCATAGTCCCGGTCTGCCATTGGGTATTCATTGTAAAAATCTTCTGTCGCATATTTTTCGTCACGGATATGTGAGCTGAAGTTCTCGTCACATTTAAGGAAATAATCCTCTGTTCCAGACTGGTCGTCCCATGTAATGTCAATATTATAATACTTACCGTCTATCTCAGCTATATTCCAGGCATGAAACTCCTCTTTATCCTCATACACCGCAGTTCCTGTTATTATCCTTGAGTTTATTCCGCATTCCCTCAGCAGCCTGTACATCAGCACTGCATATCCCTGGCAAACTGCCCTTCCGTAAAACAATGCACCATATGCCGTGTTTTTAAGTCTGTGACCGCTGTTGTTCTTATGAACATCATCATAGGAAACATTATCATATACATAACTGTATATCGTCCTGACCTTCTCATAGTCGCTGGTTAAAATCCCAAAATCAAAGCTGTCAATAAGCTTATTTATCCGATCATCGACCTCTTCTTCCTGATTTAAATAAGTGTAATATTCCGGAACTATTTCAATTGTATATCTGTATATCCCGTCACTTTGCGAATACTTGTATGAATACTCATATCCGCCGTACTGGTGATAGATATAATCTCCCTCAGTCGGATCATCTGTCTCCTCCAGTGCGTGATCTACAAGCAGCCGGACAATCTCCGGTATCTTTTCCATGTTGTCATAATGAGAATTGTATGTAACAGTTATTTTTTCGCTGTGGTCGTGAAGCCCCTGACGGACTTTTTCAACAACTGCATCAACGTTTGTGAAGTATATCCCCAGATCACCGCTCATCTCATACCTCTGGGACGGACGGTAATTAAGTGAATATGCCGCCGGCAAGATCATGACCAGCATCACTGCTGTGAGCAAGATATTAATCCTTTTTACCATTTTTCAGCTTCCGTTTTCTCCGCTTCCAGACTGCCGCAGCGTTGGAATTTACTAAAAGATCTTCAATATCTATCCCAGCCGGACATACGCTCCGGCAGGCAAGAGATTTTCCGCATCCTTCATAACCATGTTTCCGGTATTCACGAAAAACTTCCTTCCGCTGAGATTCCGGAACTGCTGAAATAAGCCTTGATGCCGGTACTATTGTCGCTGTCCCAAAAAACTGCCCTCCGCTGTAAAAATTCGGGCATACCTCCAGACAGCAGCCGCATTGCAGACATCTTGAACCTTCATAAGCTATATCTCCGACAGTTTCATCCGCTCTTGCATATTCCTGAAACCACAGCTTCATGGTTTTAAGGTTTTCCATCATTATGCTTCTGTCAACCACAAGATCCCGCACCACCGGGAATTTTTTCAGCGGCTCGATCCTGATCACACCGTTTCTCCGGACTTCTTTCAGCTTTGAATCACAGGCAAGCCTGGGATATGAATTTATCAGCATTGCACAGGCACCGCATTTCTTTTGCAGACAGCTGCACTCCCAGCTGATATGGCTTACAGCTCTTTCTTCTGTGTCAATATAGCTGCCGGAATTATTTATATCAGTCAGTGCAGCTGCAACTGTAGAATTTTCATCTTCAGTCTCATAATCAATGCTCTGCCAGAAAGGCTTTGAACCGATGCTCTCACATCGGAGAATATCAAGTCTTACCTTCACTTTTTTCTCCTTTCCGGCAGAGTACGGAACGATATATTCACCCTTCCGCCTTTCAGCTCTGCAACTGTAGCTTTCCTGTATTCCTCGTTTTTATCCGGATAGTCCTCACGGTAATGTGCGCCTCTGCTTTCTCTTCGTTCCAGTGCACCTCTCAGCATTGCCTCAGCTAATCGGAAACGGCTTTTTTCACGCTGACAATATTCCCTTTCTGATTCAAGAGTCTCCAGCTCTGAAAGTGATTTTCTAAGCCCCTCCTCATTTCTTACAATTCCAAGTCCGGCTAAAAGTATCTCACTTATCCTTTCAATTAGTATGGGAGATGCCGGCTCTGAAAATGGTTCTGCTGTAATTTTTTCATCAGGCTCAGCAGTATCTTCGCCAGTATATATACCGGAAGATATTATTGTCCGGGCAGCTTTTTTTCCGCCGAATATCGCACCAAGCATTGAGTTTCCGCCAAGCCTGTTGGCACCGTGATACTGACAGGTACATTCACCTGCTGCAAAAAGTCCGGGAAGATTTGTCCTGTGATCTTCGTCAGTGTCAATGCCGCCCATGAAATAGTGTATTCCCTCCTTGACATTTATAGGAGTGGTCTTCGGGTCTTCGCCCAGGTATTTTATCAGCTCTTCACGCAGGTCAGAAAGCTTTCTGCTCCAGACTTTGCCGTCCAGACCTGTCATGTCCAGATAGACCTTGTCTTCGCAGTCCTCACGCCTGCGGACAAAGTACATCTCTCTTGCCACCACATCACGGGGCATGAGATTTTTCAGCTCAGGATATTTTTCCTCCATAAAATACCATTTTTCACCGTTTCTCATTATATACAGCCTGCCGCCCTCACCTCTTGCAGCTTCCGTAACAAGACATCTCTTGCCGGTTATGCCAATTGTTGTTGGGTGATACTGCACCATTTCAGGATTTCCCAGCAGCACTCCCTGACTGAAAACTGCTGCTGTGACATCTCCGCTGTTCTGAGTAGTGCCGGTGGTCATTCCGGGAAAGAGACCGTTAAGTCCGCCGCTGCATAGTATGACCGGTCCATACAGGTCAATTACGCTGTTTTTGTCATTGCTGTAGCAGTCATGTATGCGGACACCTTTGCACTCACCGTTTTCAGTTATCAGTCTTAAAAACTCATGATGAGGCATACGGTATATAAGTCCTGAAGCTTCATATTTTCTGGCTTCGTCTATAACTGCTGACATTATGATTTTGCCTGTGCTGCTGCGGGCATAGGCTGTACGTTTTTTTTTCTGACCGCCGAAGTTCCGCAGGATTATATCTCCGTTCTCCATATTGAACGGTACTCCTATTCCCTCCAGCCAGCGGATTATCTCAGGTGCGCCGTAGGTCAGATTCTCAACAGCATTAGGATCAGCCATGAATACTCCGCCTTTAAGCGTGTCATTGAAGTGATTCTCGGCTTCATCATTTTCACCCATTGTATTTATGGCTCCGTTTATTCCGCCCTCAGCCAGCACTGACTGCGCTCTCTCTGATGGCTGCAATGATACAAGGCGGCTGGCTATACCGTTTTCAGCCAGCTCGATCGCTGCGGAAAGTCCTGCAAGTCCTGCTCCGATTATGTTTATCCTGCTCATATTTTACCTCCGTCAGAACACGTTCCACCTAAGATAGTATATAACAAAGGCTGCACCAGTAAAGAAAAGTATCACCGACATTACGATCATAATATCCGCCATTATCTCCCTGATCTTTTTTGAACCCATTGCTGTCATAAGCGGACG
>CAMNFW010000059.1 GCA_946537565.1 uncultured Ruminococcus sp.
TCACCTATCCTGTGCTTTGCGGAATCGACGAAGCCGGACGTGGCCCCCTGGCTGGTGACGTTTATGCTGCCGCTGTCATCCTCAATGATAACACTTCTGTCAATTATCTCAACGACAGCAAAAAAATCTCCGAAAAACGCCGTGAGCTGCTCTTCGATGAGATCATTGAAAAGGCTGAGGCTTACTGTATCGCTTCCGCTTCCGTTGAGGAGATCGACAGGCTCAATATCCTCCAGGCTGCTATGCTGGCTATGAAACGTGCTGCCGAAGGTCTCGGCATTACCCCGGATATGGCTCTGGTTGACGGTAACCGCCTGCCCGCTCTTAACTGTCCTGCCTCCGCTGTTATCAAAGGCGATGCCACTTCTGCTTCTATCGCTGCGGCTTCCGTGCTGGCTAAGGTCAGCCGTGACAGATATATGCGGCAGCTGGCTGAAAAATTCCCGGAGTACCAGTTTCAGCAGCATAAAGGCTATGGCACTAAACTCCACATAGATCTGCTGAAAAAATACGGTCCCTCCCCCGTCCACAGACTCTCCTTCCTCAAAAAGATACTCGGTGACTGCTATGAAAAATAACGAAACCGGCAGGCTCGGAGAAGAGTTCGTTTGCAGATATCTCGCTGAAAGAGGCTACTCTATCTCAGCCAGAAACTTCCGCATCAAAGGCGGAGAGATCGACATTATTGCCCAAAACGATGACTACCTCGTCTTCGTGGAGGTCAAATCAAGAAAACCCGGCAGCTTGGTCTCCGGTTTCGAGGCTGTTGATCAGCGCAAAAAAGGTCTGATCATTCGTGCCGCAAGTGATTATTGCTGTAAGCATCCTTCCCTTTTGCAGCCCAGATTCGATATCGCTCAGGTGATAATCAGCTGCGGAAGAGTGCTCAGCATTGATTATATTATCAACGCCTATGACACAACAGGCTACAATTTTATTTTCTGAAGGGTGATAATTATGTTATACAACAGTACAAGAGACAGCAGTGTTAAAGTCAGCAGCGCACAGGCTATTACTCAGGGTATTTCTGTTGACGGCGGACTTTTTGTGCCGGAGGAAATTCCTTCACTCACTCTCGATGAGATCAAGTCTATCGGTGAAATGAAATACGCCGACAGAGCTGCTTTTGTTTTCAGCAAGTTCCTCACTGACTTCTCTGACGCTGAAATTCATTACTGCACCGACAACGCTTACTCTACTAAAAATTTTGAAACCGAAAGTATCGCAGAGATCGCTCATCTCTTCGACGGTACCTATATGCTTGAACTCTGGCACGGTCCTACCTGCGCTTTCAAGGATATGGCTTTGCAGATACTCCCCTACTTTCTCACTACCTCTGCTAAAAAAATCAACCTCGATAAGAAGATCGTTATCCTTGTAGCTACCTCCGGCGATACCGGCAAGGCCGCTCTCGAAGGCTTTAAAGACGTTGAAGGCACTTCTATCCTCGTCTTCTACCCTGAGGACGGTGTAAGCCCTATGCAGAAAAGACAGATGAAGACCCAGGAAGGCTCAAATGTCGGTGTTTGCGCTTTAAACGGTAATTTCGATGACTGCCAGAATGGTGTAAAAGCTATATTTACTGATAACGATGTCAAGGCTCAGCTGGAAAGCAGCGGCATGATGTTCTCCAGTGCCAACTCCATAAACTGGGGCAGACTTGTTCCTCAGATCGTTTACTATATTTCTGCTTACGCTGAACTTGCAAGAGACGGTGAGATCAATCTCGGCGATAAGATCAATATCGTCGTTCCTACCGGAAACTTCGGCAATATCCTTGCCGCTTACTACGCTAAGCATATGGGTGTGCCGGTGAACAAGCTTATCTGCGCTTCAAATATCAATAACGTTCTTACTGACTTTATCAATACCGGTGTCTATGACAGAAACCGTCAGTTCTATGCTACTGTTTCTCCTTCTATGGATATCCTCATCTCCAGCAACCTGGAAAGGCTCCTCTACCTCATGACCGGCAGAAATGATGCCGTTATCCGTGACTGGTTCGGAAAACTCGCTTCTGAAGGAAAATATGAGGTCACTGATGATGTCAAGGCTCAGCTTAAAGATGAGTTCTGCGCCGGCTTTTGCAATGACGACGAAACTAAAGCTGCTATTCACAGCGTTTACGAAAAGTATTCCTATACCTGCGATACCCATACTGCTGTCGCTGTCAAGGTCTATAACGACTATAAGGCTGCAACCGGTGATACTACTAAAACTATTATCGCTTCTACCGCAAGCCCCTATAAGTTCAGTGCTGCTGTTCTTGAGGCTGTTCAGAACGGAAAATCCGATCTCGATGAATACGCTATGATCGACAAGCTGGCTGAGCTTTCAAAAATGCCAGTTCCTGCTGCTCTGGCTGACCTTAAAAACAAGCCCGAAAGATTCAGCGATGTCATCAGCAAGGAGGAACAGAAACAGTATGTCCTCCGTACATTAGGCATCTGATGAGCCTGTTTGTACTGGGCGATCTGCATCTCTGTTTCAGCGACCCTTCCAAAACTATGAGTATATTCCCCGGCTGGGAGAATTATCAGGAGCGTATCCGGCAAAACTGGCTGGATAATATCTCACCGCAGGACACTATCGTCCTTGCCGGTGATATATCCTGGGGTATGTCCCTGGAACAGGCTCTGCCCGATTTCCAGTTCATCAATGAGCTGCCCGGAAAGAAGATCATTCTCAAAGGCAATCACGACTACTGGTGGGCTACTCTTAACAAAATGCAGACCTTCTTTTCGGAACAGGCTTTGGATTCACTGTTCCTGCTGCATAATAACCACTACCAGTACGAAAGCTTCGGCATCTGCGGCACAAGAGGCTGGGTCAACGGTACAGATGACAACAGGGACGCTCAAAATGAAAAAGTCCTGAAACGTGAGGTCCAGCGCCTGGAAACTTCTATCCTCTCCGCTGTAAACGCCGGGCTTGAACCCCTGGTTTTTATGCACTACCCACCTATATTTGCTTCAAATTTTAATTACGATATTCTCTCTGTGCTTTATAAATATGAGATCAAAAAATGCTACTACGGTCATATTCACGGCCGCTCAGCCCATGAGCTTTGCGTCCAGAACACCTATGACGGCATTGATTTCCACTTGATCTCCGGCGATTATACAAAATTTGTGCCGATAAAAGTGCTGTGATTTGTGCAAAATGTAGAAGTGGAAATTTTTTGTAGAAAATTAATTTTAAATGTGGTATAATATTCCAAGTATGTAATTTGTATGCCTGATGGCATAACGCTGCCGCTGCAATTTTCAGCTGCGGTATATAAATATTATGGAGGAACGTCATGAGTTTAAAATCTTCTAACAAAACCGATGTGAACACTACCGAGCTTATCATCACTATTGATGCTGAGACATTTGAGGGCGCTGTTGAAAAAGAATATCAGCGTCAGAAGAAAAATATCCAGATCAAAGGATTCAGAAAAGGCAAGGTTCCAAGAAAGCTCGCTGAAAGAGAATTCGGTGAGGGCGCTTTCTATGAGGGTGCTATCAACTCCCTTCTCGGCCCTGAGATCGACGCTGCTGTAAGAGAAACCGGTCTTATCCTGGTTGACAGACCCAACGTTGAGGTAACTTCTATCGACAAGGAAACAGGCGTTGAGCTTAAGGCTGTTTGTATCACAAAGCCTGAGATCGAGATCAGCGACTACAAGGGTATCAAGGCTCCTAAGCTCGTTAAAGAGATCACTGAGGAGGATATCGACAAGCAGATCGAGATCATCAGAAAGAAAAATGCCCGCATCGTTTCTGTTGACGACAGACCCGCTCAGCTCGGCGATGAGGTTACTATAGACTTTGAAGGCTTCTTCGGTGACGAGGCTTTCGAAGGTGGCAAGGGTGAAGATCATCCCCTCGTTCTCGGCAGCGGTCAGTTTATCCCCGGTTTCGAGGATCAGATCGTTGGTCATAGCATCGGCGATAATTTCGATGTCGTTGTTACCTTCCCTGAGGACTACCAGATGACCGACTATGCCGGCAAGGAAGCTGTTTTCAAGACCTCTCTCAAGGCTATCAGCTTTGAAGAGCTTCCTGAGATCAACGATGACCTCATCAAGGACGCTACTGAGTTCGATACCGTTGCTGAGTACAGAGACGATATCAGATCCAAGCTCGAAGATGCTGCTGTTAAACAGGCTGATTCTTCCTTCGAGAATGCTGTTCTTCAGGCTATTATCGACAAGGTAGATGCTCCTATCCCTAACTGTATGTTCGAGCAGAGAATCGATACCCTTATCAATAACTTCGATCAGCAGCTCCAGCAGCAGGGTATGAATATCAACCTCTACTTCCAGTATACTGGTATGGATATGGATTCCTTCAGAGAAACCTACCGTGACAGAGCTGTCGGCGAGGTTAAGCTCAGACTCGCTCTCGAAAAGATCGCTGAACTCGAAAATATCCAGATCAATGACGAGGAGCTTAATGCCGGTCTTACTGAGATCGCTACTGCTAATAACGTTGACGTTGAAACCGTTCGCCGTGTTATTCCTATAGGTGAGTACACTGAGGACCTCAAAGTTCAGAAGGCTGTTGAATTTGTCAAGGAGAACGCTGTTATTGATAACTCAGCTCCTGAGGAGAATGCTCCTGCTGCTAAGGAAGAGTCCGCTGAATAATCTTCTTTCACTGAACATAAGCTGTTTATAGCTTTCAAGATCATTATAAAAAAATGTCCTGCACATCGCCGGGCAGCTCTTAGCCGGTGCTGTGCAGGTTTTAATCTAAGAAGGGATGATGAATATGAGCTTTATACCATATGTTGTTGAACAGACAAGCAGAGGAGAAAGATCTTACGATATCTTTTCCAGACTGCTGAATGACAGGATCATAATGCTTTCCGACCAGGTCAATGATGTGACAGCAAGCCTTGTAGTTGCTCAGCTTCTGTTCCTGGAAAGCCAGGATACAGAAAAGGATATTTCTCTGTATATCAACAGCCCCGGCGGTTCTATCACCTCCGGTATGGCTATCTACGATACTATGCAGTATATCAAATGCGATGTTTCAACTATTTGTATTGGTATGGCTGCTTCTATGGGCGCATTCCTTCTTGCTGCCGGCGCAAAGGGAAAGCGTTTCGCTCTCCCTAACAGCGAGATAATGATACACCAGCCCCTTATCTCCGGCGGTCTCTCCGGTCAGTGTACTGATATCAAGATCCACTCCGACCACCTGCTTCGCACCCGTCAGAAAATGAACGAGCTGCTGGCACTTAATACAGGCAAAAGCGTTGAACAGGTAACTATCGACACAGAGCGTGATAACTATATGACCGCTCAGGAAGCTCTCGAATACGGTCTTATCGACAAGGTTATTGAAAAGAGGTAAGTTATCCAATGGCTGAATTTAAATCATGCAACTTCTGCGGCAAGGGCGAAAACCGTGTTCACAGTATGTTCTCCGCCGGAACCGCTAATATATGCGATGAATGTGTCTGCTACTGCTATGAGCTTATTTATGGCCCCGCTATCACTAAGGCACAGAAAAAAGCTATCAATCCAGATAAAAATTACGATCTCTCCGGTATGAAGCTCCTTAAGCCTACCGAGATCAAGGCTTTCCTTGACGAATACGTTATCGGTCAGGATGAAGCTAAAATTTCTCTTGCTGTTGCTGTTTATAACCACTATAAAAGAATTCTCAGCCAGGATAATAAAAAATCTCAGGATCTCGACGGCGTTGAGCTTCAAAAGAGCAATGTCCTCCTTCTCGGTCCTACAGGTGTCGGAAAAACTTTCCTCGCACAGACCCTGGCTAAGCTCCTTAACGTTCCCTTCGCTATCGCTGATGCCACCACTATCACTGAGGCTGGCTATGTCGGTGATGACGTTGAAAATGTTCTGCTCCGCCTTATCCAGGCTGCCGACTACGATGTCAAGGCTGCTCAGAGAGGTATCATCTATATTGATGAGATCGACAAGATCGCAAGAAAATCTGAAAATACTTCCCTTACCCGTGATGTAAGCGGTGAGGGCGTTCAGCAGGCTCTGCTTAAGATCATTGAAGGCACCGTTTCCAATGTTCCCCCGCAGGGCGGCAGAAAACACCCCAATCAGGAAGTTATACAGATAGATACAAGAAATATCCTCTTCATCTGCGGCGGCGCTTTCGATGGCCTCGAAAGACAAATTCAGAAACGTATCGGCAAAGCCCCTATCGGCTTCGGCGGTGAGATCAAAACCGCTCAGGAGGAAAAGAATAATATCTTCAAAAAGGTTATCCCGAAGGATCTTATCAAGTTCGGTATGGTGCCGGAATTTGTCGGCCGTCTTCCTGTTATAACCGTTCTCGAAGAGCTTAACGAGGAGTCTCTCGTCAGAATTCTCACTGAGCCTAAAAATGCCCTCATCAAACAGTATAAAAAACTCTTTGAATATGATGACGTTGAACTCGAAATCAACGATGACGCTCTTATCGAAATCGCTAAAAAGGCTATCGCCCAGAAAACCGGCGCAAGAGGTCTTCGCTCAATTCTCGAAGGCGTTCTTATGAATACTATGTATCTCGTTCCTTCCGACGGAAGCATCGCAAGAGTTACTGTTACTAAAGAGTGCATTACCGAAAACGCTCAGCCGGTTCTTATGAACAGACGCAATAAGATCGTTAACCTTGCACAATAAAATTTATGTCCCCTTTCTTCTCAGAGAGGGGACTTTTTTTTTGTATCTATCACCGCATAGTTTAAACCTGTACCGGAATTTGACAAATCTGTAAATATGTGATATACTTACTATCATACAAGGAACTGCCCGTCAGCTCCACAAGGAGGTATAACCCTTATGGCAAACGATACTTTCAGTATGGATTTTAAAACCAAACGCATGGAAATGGCTGTTGATGCAGCTTCAAAGCTGTTCCTGCAGCACGGGATCGAAGAGGTCAAAATGACCGATATCGCCGCTGAATGCGGTCTCGGCGTAGCGTCTATATATCGCTATTTCGGCACTAAAACCGGTATCGCAATTGCTGCTATGACTCACCAGTGGCATGAGATCAGAGCTATGTTCTCCGGCATTTTTGAGTCCCAGGTCTTTCTCAGTAAACCCGGTATTATCCAGCTCCGTGACCTTATGAGATCTTTCATCGTTCTCTATGAGGCTCACCCCGGATTCATGAAGCTGCTGGCTGAATTTGACCTTATGCTTAAACGTGAAAATGTCCCGAAAAACGATCTGGCTGACTACGACAGATCTGTCATCAACTTCTATTCAGTTTTTGAATCTTCTTATCTTACCGGCCTCTCTGACGGCTCTGTCCGTGAAATTCCTGAGTTCAAGCTCTTTTACCTGACCTTCGCTCACTCCCTTATGGAGCTGAGCAAAAAACTGATTCAGGGTGAGCTTGTTCCCTCTGACGATTTTTCCTATGCTGTCAATGAACTGGAAATTCTTATCAATACCGCTGTGTATTATTTAAAAAAAGATTAAACAAATGAACCCCCGGCTGATGCCAGGGGTTTTATCTTTTTGTTATGTGCTTCTGAGCTAACAGCTTGCGATGCAATTATTTTATACTGCCTCTGCTTTTGACTTTCCGTCTTTTGAAAGTGTTACCTTAATTTCCGATTCTGTGCCCGGTTCATTATTTCCCGGAAGAACGATCTCTGCCGGAGAATAGCCAAATGCTGAAACCCTAACAGTATGCTCTCCGTCCAGCAGTCCAAGCTCCAGTCTTCCGTATACTGAATAGTATGTGGAATAAAATGAATATCCGTCAACCTCCAGATATGCTTCTGCTATACCGCCCTCTTCATCAGTTATTGTGAAATGATAATGATCAAACTCTTCGGGAGCATATGGTTTGCTCCAACTGCTGTATATTATACCGTCATCAGTGTATTTTACCGCTCTTACCCTGAACTGAGCTTCGTTATCATCAATGGTCGTATAGACTGCATAAGAGGTTTGTGTTTCTTCCGTAAGCTCAACGTGACCTAAAATTTCATTATCTGATACCGCATAATTATACTCATAACTGTCTGCTCCTTCTGTCTTTGTCCAGGCTGCAAGCGAAAATGCCTTGCGCTCTCCGTCAGCAGATATGTAATCGTAATTCTGAAATACCACCGGCACAGCCATATCATGGTCTTCTCTTACAACAGAACACTGGTCAAAATAATTATTTATCTCTTCCTCTGTCAGAATATTATCAACCCTAACATTCTCCCATTCGCTGATGTTATACTCAATCACTTCCTCCAGCGTGCCGTTTTTATATTGATAGATGTATTTTTCTTTCTCACCTTCGCTCTGGGGGAAAATTATCAGCTCCGGTATCCCGTCATTTCCGGCAATATCATATAAAGTGAACCCTGAATACTTCTGCCCGCCATTATCTGCCGGTATTTCCTCATCTTCCGGCTGAATTATTTCTCCCTCTTTTCCCATGCTCCAATTCAGGCATTTTTCACGGAAAAGCTTATATGCCTTCTGCAAGGTCACTCCAGTTGGATCCTCAGTATCTTCTTTTTCACTTTCAACGCTCTCAGTTTCAGGCTCTGTCTGAGCAGCAGCTGTGGTTTCGGCAGCTGCTGTTTCTGTTTCACTTGGAAACAAAGTGCTTATCTGAGCCTTTCTTTCTCTTTTGCCGCAGCTGCAAAGCACTGACAAAGATAATCCGAATATTATTAATAATATTAAATATTTCTTCATTCAGCTGTCCTTTCTTAATTATTTCTCCCTAATATTATACTATATTTAATTTGTCATTTCAATACGGAAGTGAGAAATTTCACAAAAACTATAGATTTTTTCAATAATATATATTATAATGTTATTATCAGATTTGAAATGAGGTTGTTATTATGAATATACAGGAGCTTATCAATGCCCTCAATGACGGCAGACTTAACGATACCTTCTCCCAGCTCTATGGCTTGTCCGATAAGGAAATTATCCGCCAGAAAGCAAGATATCTTAATGCCGCTGAAAAATTTTCCAGGCTCTTCCCCGAACAGGATGAGATACACCTATACTCCGCTCCCGGCAGATCTGAAGTGGGCGGAAATCACACCGATCACCAGCATGGCTGCGTTTTCGCTGCGGCTGTAAACTGCGATGTCATCGCTTTCGTCAGCTTCAATGACTCCGGTATTATCCATATCTGCTCCGAAGGTCATGACCCGGATATCGTGGATATCTCTGAGCTTGAACCTGTCAAAGATGAAGAAGGTCACTCTGTCTCCCTCGTCAGGGGTATCGCTGCGAAATTTGCCGAAATGGGCGTGAAACTCAGCGGCTTTGACGCTTATACTACCTCTGAGGTCAAAAGCGGAAGCGGTCTTTCTTCCTCCGCTGCTTTTGAAAATCTCGTCGGCAATATCATCGACCGTCAGTTCAACGGCGGAAAGGCTGGCGCTGTGGAAATTGCTAAGATAGGTCAGTTTGCTGAAAACGTTTACTTCGGAAAAGCAAGCGGTCTTATGGATCAAATGGTAAGCTCCGTCGGCGGTTTCGTGGCTATCGACTTCAAAGATCCCGCTAAGCCTGTGATCGAAGCCGTTGACTTCGATTTCTCCGCTGCCGGCTACAGTCTCTGCATTACCGACACCAAAGGCAGCCATACTGATCTTACACCCGATTATTCAGCTGTTCCTGCTGAAATGAAAAAGGTCGCTGAATACCTGGGCTGCGATTTCCTCCGGGATGCTGATGAAGATGAGTTCTACGCTGCTATCCCTGAGCTTAGAAAAATTTGCTCTGACAGAGCTATTCTCCGTGCCGCCCATTTCTTCGGCGAAAATCAGCGTGCTGTTCTGGAGGCTGAGGCTCTGAAAAACGGCGATACAGAAGAATTCTTCAGCCTGGTCAATGAATCCGGTCAGTCATCGTATGAGCTGCTGCAAAATCTCTATTCTCCCCTTAAATATGAGAACCAGGAGATGCCACTTGCTATTATGCTAAGCAAACGCATTCTCGCCGGAAACGGTGCTGTCCGTGTTCACGGCGGCGGCTTCGCCGGTACTATCCAGGCTTTCGTTCCAACTTATCTCACTCCTGACTACTCCGCTGAAATGGACAGGATATTCGGTGAAGGAAGCTGTCATATCCTCAGTATTCGTCCGGTCGGAGGAATTGAGATAATAGTATGATATTTTAATTTCAGGAAAGGTTTATTAATTATGAAGATCAGTAAAATTATCGCAGCCTCAGCTGCCGCTGCTGCACTCCTTACCGGCTGTGCAAACAGCTCTGACTCCTCTGTTAACAATAATTCCGACAGCTCTGTTACAAATGACAGCAGTTCTTCTTCTCAGCCAGATTCCGGAAATATCCCCGGTGCTTCCGAAATAAGAGA
>CAMNFW010000060.1 GCA_946537565.1 uncultured Ruminococcus sp.
AAATCGAATTACAGAAATAGTTGCACCATAAAGTGCCGGAGCCTCATTTGTGCTGTATGCGATCGAAATGTAACTAATCACGAAAAGAGTGAGCGAGTTTACGAGCGACAGCGTGAGCTAAAAAAGTGCTGTATGCGATCGAAATGTAACTAATCACGAAAAGAGTGAGCGAGTTTACGAGCGGCAGCGTGAGCTAAAAAAGTGCTGTATGCGATCGAAATGTAACTAATCACGTTGAGAGTGAGCGAGTTTACGAGCGGCAGCGTGAGTCAAAAATACGTGAGCAAAAAAATTCTACAAAATATCACTTGATTTTCTGGGATATTTGAGCTTTATATAAAAAATAATATTTTCCACTTTATTTTTTTTAAGAAGTATAGTATAATTAATATGTATCACTATGCGATCGAGGTGTATTATGGAAAACAAATATTCGCTCGGAATAGATGTAGGTTCTACTACAGTTAAGACGGTTATTACAGATGTAAATAATAATATTATTTACTCAAAATATCAGCGCCACCTTTCAAAGGTCAAGGAAACTGTTACCGACCAGCTTAAGCTTATCCAGGCTGATTATCCCGACACGGAGTTCACTGTCTGCATTACAGGTTCTGCCGGTCTCGGTCTGGCTAATTCAGCTGAAATCGCTTTCGTACAGGAGGTTCACGCTGCTTTCCTCGCTGTGAAGGAAAAACAGCCGGATGCCGATGCTGTCATTGAGCTTGGCGGTGAGGACGCTAAGATCATCTTCCTCACAGGCGGCGTTGAACAGAGAATGAACGGTTCCTGCGCCGGCGGTACGGGTGCTTTTATCGACCAGATGGCTACCCTTCTCGGTATCACTGCCGACCAGCTGGACGAGCTTTCACTAAGAGCAAACAAGGTCTACCCAATTGCTTCACGCTGCGGTGTTTTCGCTAAATCTGATATCCAGCCTCTGCTGAATCAGGGCGCACGACGTGAGGATATCGCTGCAAGTATTTTCCAGGCTGTTGTTGACCAGACAGTTTCTGGTCTTGCACAGGGCAGAACTATCGAAGGTAAAGTCCTGTTCCTGGGCGGTCCCCTCTTCTTCCTTAAAGGTCTTAAAAAAGCCTTCGTGCGTACTCTTGGACTTGACAGCGATAATGCCGTATTTCCAGAGGAAGCTCCGGTTTTCGTAGCTTATGGCTGCGCTTTATATGCTGCCGCCGCCGCTGAAAGCTATACTATCCAGCAGCTCATCAGCAAAATCAAAGATGCTAAGGCATCAGACAATATCATGACCAGCGAGCCGCTCTTCGCTTCACGGGCTGAATATGACGAGTTCATCGACCGCCATAAACAGTTCGACCTGGGCTATGCCGATATCCGCACCTATGAAGGAGATGCCTATCTCGGCATTGATGCCGGCTCTACTACCACTAAACTGGTACTCATAACCAGCGACGGTAAGATTCTCTACCACCACTATTCCTCAAATCAGGGTCAGCCGCTGGATAAGATCGCTGCTCAGGTCAAAACTATCTACAGCTCTATGAACCCCGGTATCACTATCAAGGGTTCTGCTGTAACAGGCTACGGCGAAGACCTAATTAAAGCCGGTCTTTCTATTGACTACGGTATTGTTGAAACTGTTGCTCACTTCAAGGCTGCGTCATACTTCTGCCCTGATGTGGATTTTATCATTGACATCGGCGGTCAGGATATCAAATGCTTCCGCATAAAAAATAAGAGCATTGACAGTATAATGCTCAACGAAGCCTGTTCCTCCGGCTGCGGTTCTTTTATCCAGACCTTTGCTATGGCACTGGGATATGATATTGCTGAGTTTTCACAGCTGGGACTTTTTGCTCAGCATCCGGTTGACCTGGGTTCAAGATGTACAGTGTTCATGAACAGCTCTGTAAAACAAGCTCAGAAGGACGGTGCTACCGTTGAGGATATTTCTGCCGGTCTTTCGTCTTCGATAATCAAAAATGCAATATATAAAGTAATCCGTGCAAATTCTCCGGACGAGCTGGGCAGGAATATCGTCGTTCAGGGCGGAACCTTCCTCAACGATGCGGTGCTGCGTTCCTTTGAAAAGGAACTGGGAAGAAATGTTATCCGACCTGCAATTTCTGGTCTTATGGGAGCATTCGGCTGCGCTCTCTATGCTAAGGAGCGTTCTTCCGGTGAGTCCTCGCTGATATCTTACGATGAACTTAAAAACTTTACATATACCTCACGTTCGGCTCAGTGCGGAGGCTGTACAGCAAACTGCCAGCTTAATATAATCAGCTTCGGCAAGGGCAGAAATTTCATCTCCGGCAACCGCTGCGAAAAGGGCGGCGGTAAAGCTAACCGCAATAATGTGCCTAATCTCTATGAGTATAAATATAACAGCATCGTTTCACTTGCAAGCTCAGGTCAGCCTGAACACCCCCGTGGAAAAGTCGGTCTTCCCCTTGCACTCAGCTTCTATGAGCAGATGCCTTTCTGGTACACCCTCTTCACTGAGCTGGGATTTGAAGTGGTATTCTCCGATGAAAGCTCCAGGGATATGTATTATCTCGGACAGCATACTATCCCCTCAGACACTGTCTGCTATCCCGCTAAGCTCACCCACGGTCACATCGAAGACCTGCTCAACAAAGGCGTGGACTTTATTTTCTATCCCTGCATGAGCTATAACCTGGACGAGGGCGGCTCTGATAACCATTTCAACTGCCCTGTTGTTGCCTATTATCCGGAGCTTCTCGCTGCCAACGATAACAGGCTGAACGAGAAAAATTTCCTGCACCCATATATGAACCTGAACATAAGAAAAAATGTCAAGAAGGTTCTCGCAGCCTCTTTAAAGCAGTTTAATATCAAAGGCATGATCCCGGCTGCGGTGGACAAGGCTTTTGATGCACTGGAAAAATATCACAAGGATATCGCTCTCAAGGCTCAGGAAATTATCCGTCAAGCAAGAGATGAAAAGCGCAATATCATCGTTCTTGCCGGCAGACCTTATCATATCGACAAGGAAATAAATCACGGTATCCACAAGCTTATCTCCAGTCTGGGCATGGCTGTTATCACTGAGGACAGTGTTGCTCATCTTGCTGCTACTCCTAAGCTCGGAGTGCTTAATCAGTGGACTTATCATTCGAGACTTTACCGGGCAGCTGAATATGTCACAACTCAGCCGGATATGCAGCTTATACAGCTTGTATCCTTCGGCTGCGGAATAGACGCTGTTACCGCTGATGAGGTGAGAGCTATCCTCGAAAGCAAGGGTAAGCTCTATACTCAGCTTAAAATAGATGAGATAAATAACCTGGGCGCTGCCAAGATACGTCTGAGAAGTCTTGCTGCGGCAATGGATAAATGATGAAGGAGGATATGTATGCCCGAATACGCTAAGTTTACCGAGGATATGATAAAGACCCATACTATCCTCGTGCCGGATATGCTTCCGGTTCACTTCAAGCTGCTCATTGCTATATTTGAATCCAAGGGTTATAAAATGGAGCTGCTCCAGAATGACAGCCGGGCTGTTGTTGACGAGGGACTGAAAAATGTCCACAACGATGCCTGTTATCCTGCTCTTCTGGTTATAGGTCAGTTCATGGACGCTCTCAAAAGCGGAAAGTATGACCCGGATAAAACTGCCCTGCTTATCACTCAGACCGGCGGAGGCTGCCGTGCTTCCAATTATATCCACCTGCTCAGAAAAGCTGTGGCAAGGAATTTCCCGCAGGTACCTGTGGTCTCACTGAATTTCAGCGGACTGGAAAAGGACAGCGCATTTCAGATAAGCGTTTCAATGTTTATAAGAATGCTGTATGCTGTTCTGTACGGCGATCTGCTGATGATATGCTATAACAAATGCCGTGCCTATGAGCTGAATAAGGGCGAGGCTGAAAAGGTTCTCAATAAATGGCAGAATAAGCTGGGGGATTTCTTCCGCACCGGCAATAAGGAGTATATGAAGACAAAAAGGCTTTATACTGCAATTCTGGAGGATTTCGCTGCCATAAAACTTTCTGACGAAAAGAAGATCAGGGTCGGTATCGTAGGCGAGATCTATGTAAAATACTCTCCCCTTGCAAATAATCACCTGGAGGATTTTCTTATATCCGAAGGCTGTGAGCCGGTAGTTCCGTCACTGCTGGAATTTGTAATGTACTGTGCTGCCGGCAATTTCAACGATGCCAGGATCTACAATAACATCACAAAATCTTCCATTTTCAACAAGATAGGCTATGACCTGATCTACAGCAAGCAGAAAGAACTTATCAAAATAATGAACGCTCAGGGAAGCTTTGAGCCGCCTCATGATTTTGAACATCTCAGAAGCCTTGCAGATAAGTATATCAATCAGGGTGTTGTTATGGGCGAAGGCTGGCTGATACCGGCTGAAATGGCTGCGCTTGCAAAGTCAGGAGTTGAAAATATAATCTGTACTCAGCCCTTTGGCTGTCTGCCGAATCATATCGTGGCTAAGGGAATGTCCCGTGCCATAAAACAGGATAATCCTAATGCAAATATTGTCGCTATTGACTACGACCCCGGTGCCACAAGGGTCAACCAGGAAAACCGTATTAAACTCATGCTGGCAAATGCTAAGATCGGCTGACATCAGGAGGTTGAAACTTTATGATCAAAACCAGAGACGGCAAAGTTATTTCTACCAATGAAAAACAGAATGAACTGCTGAAAAAACTGTACAATACTTCCGACGGCAGACGGCTCCTTAAGCTTCTGACACGCCCTTTTGTGTCGAAAATAGCCGGAGATTTTATGGATTCTGTATTCTCAAAGCCGCTGATAAAAAGATTTATCCGCAGCAATAATATCGACACCTCTCAGTATATTATGAAGAATTTTCGTTCATATAACGACTTTTTCACCCGGAAGATCAAGCCTGAAAAGCGTCCGGTGGACCAGTCGGCTGATCACCTTATCAGTCCCTGCGATTCAAAGCTGAGTATTTATGACATTGATGAGAAAAGTGTTTTCCGCATCAAGGGTTCACGCTACAGCCTCAGCGATCTGCTGAGAAATAATTTTCTCGCCAGAAGATATCTGGGCGGCTTCTGCATGATATTCCGCCTTGAGGTTGACGATTATCACAGATACTGCTACATCGACAACGGTATCAAGACCGGCAATACTTTTATTAAGGGCGAGCTTCATACCGTCAATCCCATTGCTCTCAGAAGATATAATATCTATAAGAGAAACAGCCGTGAGTATACTGTTCTGCATACCGAAAATTTCGGCGATGTGGTACAGGTCGAAGTAGGTGCAATGATGGTAGGCAGAATTACTAACCACCACGGCGAACACTCCTTCCGCAGAGGTGAAGAAAAAGGATATTTCGAGTTCGGCGGCTCAACGATAGTTCTGCTCTTTGAACGTGATGCTGTCCTGCCTGATCATGATATCCTGAAAAATTCCGCTGAGGGATTTGAGACTGTGGTAAAATTCGGCGAGAAGATAGGCGTTTCAGTTTGAACGAAACTCAGGGCAGAAGCCTTTTAAAGAAGGCAGACCGCCTTATATCCCATTTCCGGCTAAGTACGGGCTGATATAGAAGTTTTGCGCCATAGCATTTCTGGTCTTAAGTCAGAAGTCCTATGGCGTTTCTGTTGACAGTGGGGCGATGCCGTGCTATAATTATTACAAACATAAATCGAAATTTATGGGGTGAAGGAATGAAACCTTTTTCATATTATGATAATCAAGCATGGGAAAAATGGTGGGATTCAGCTCATGAAAAGAATCCAAATGATTTCAAAAAAGCAAAAGTAATTGCATTCGCTCCTGATGAAAGTGACCTCCATGAGCTTACTTTATTTTACATAAGAGTATTAGACCATAATGGAGCATGGGATTTTGAAATTGAGCGCATTGATAATGCAGAACAAAATATCATCACTTTTAAATATAATGGAACAATTACTGCATTAAATGCTATTACTAAAATTCGTTCTCATTGCGTCCACTCCATCAAATGGAGGTCTATTGATTGACAACTTTTGCTTTATCTTAGCAGGCAATACAATGCCCCGAAGCATTTTGAAATGTTTGGGGCAATTTATTATACTCAGAAATAATGATATAAACTAAAAAAGAGTGCCATTGTAAGCACTCTTTAGTATTATCCTGAAATTGATCAGACTGCTGTTTTATTGTCGCTGTCGTTTTCCTTGGGCTTGTCAGGAACATTTACCTTTTCAATGTCTGCGCCCAGCTGACGAAGCTTTCCTTCCATGCAGTCATATCCACGCTCAATATGGAAAATGTCTTCGATCTCGGTTATGCCGCTGGCTGCGAGACCTGCGATGATCAGTGCTGCACCGGCTCTTAAGTCACAAGCCTTTACAGGTGCGCCCATGAGCTTTCCGGTGCCTTCAATAAGTGCGACCTTACCGTTTACAGTTATGTCTGCGCCCATTCTTCTAAGCTCGTCAACGTATCTGAATCTCTGCTCCCAGACACCTTCTGTTACAATGCTTGTACCGCTGGCAAGAGTCAGGAGTGTAGCGATCTGAGGCTGCATATCTGTGGGAAAACCGGGATGCGGAGTGGTCTTTACATTAGCCTTTACAAGCGGTCCGTCCACCCAGACCCTCATGCTGTCATCATACTGTTCGATATTTACACCTATCTTCTCCAGCTTCTTTGTAATGGATTCCAGGTGCTTGGGGATTATATTCTTTATAAGAACATCGCCTTTAGTTGCAGCTGCGGCGATCATAAATGTACCGGCCTCGATCTGGTCAGGAATAACGGCATAGGTCGTGCCGTGAAGATGCTCAACACCTCTTACCTTGATAACGTCTGTACCTGCACCCATGATGTTTGCACCCATGGAGTTGAGGAAATTGGCAAGATCAACGATATGAGGTTCTTTTGCAGCGTTTTCGATAATTGTAAGACCCTCAGCCTTTACAGCTGCCAGCATTGCGTTCATGGTAGCACCGACAGTCACAACGTCAAAGAATATCTGGCTGCCTCTGAGCTTTTCAGCCTTGAGGTCGATCATTCCCTGACTGAGAGTATATTCAGCTCCCAGCGCTGAAAATGCCTTAAGATGCTGATCAATAGGACGGTCTCCAAGCGGACATCCGCCGGGCATGGAAACTCTTGCCTTATTGAATTTGCCAAGCAGTGCGCCGAGAAAATAGTATGAAGCACGCATTTTTCTTGCGGTCTCATAAGGAACACAGCACTTGTTGATCTTAGTCGGGTCGATGCGGTAAGCGTCCTTGCCGATATTTGTGACCTCTGCGCCCATTTCGCTGAGTATTCTCAGGCTTATGTTAACATCGCTTATGGAAGGAACATTTTCAACTATGCAAGGCTCATCTGAAAGTATAACTGCCGGAAGTATAGCTACAGCCGCATTCTTTGCACCGCTGATAGTTACTTCACCTTCGAGGCGTCTGCCGCCTTTGATAATAAACTTATCCAAATAGATTCTCTCCTTAATAGCTCAGGAAAATGATTATGTCCTGAAATTATTCTTTTGTTTGGAACGTCAGATACTTTTATTCAGCGTCTGTATTATCTTCAACCGTTGTGGTTTCAGCCTCAGAGGTTTCTTCCTCAGCAGAGACTTCTGCATCAGATCCAGTTTCCCCGTCCTCTTCCTGAGTAATATCTGTATCTTCCGGGGCATCTGAATTTTCCTCGTCAGTATCTGTATCATCATAGTCCGTGATATACCAGCGTATTTTTCCGCCGGAATACTCGCCAACAGTGGCAGATTCGATTATCACGTCCTCGATAGGCTTATCTGAAAGATCAGTTTCTACCTGCTGTATCTTAAATATTATATCAAGACCGTCATAGACCTGTCCGAAAACGGTATATCCACCGTCAAGATGCGGAGTACCGCCTACAGTCTTGTAAAGAGCTTTAGCATTGTCAGAGAATTTATAACCTCTTTTTTCCAGTACATCAAAGTCGCTGTCGGTATAAACCAGACCGGTGACGATATAGAACTGGCTGCCGTTTGTAGCAGTTGAGCCGGAGTTTGCATAAGCGATAGCACCGGCAGTGTGGATAAGATGCGGATCGGTGCCGCCGTCGAATTCGCCGCCCCAGATGGACTCACCGCCCATGCCGTTTCCGAGGGGATCGCCGCCCTGTATCATAAACTCATTGATGACACGGTGGAAGGTGAGGCCGTCATAATAGCCTTCCTTAGCATGCTCGACGAAATTTTCAACTCCCTTTTCGGCATATTCCGGGAACAGTTTGATCATAACATCGCCGTAGTCCTTGATCTTAAGGTCAACGACCGTCTCACCCTCCTGGGGAGCGGTGAAATTAGCGATATCAATATTTTCTACAGGGGGTTCAGTGGGAGCCTGGTAATCGTAATCGCTTATATACCATTTCAGCTCCTCGCCGTTATACTCAGTGACCTTTACTGAGTCCATAATAACGTCATTTATTGGCTTATCGCTGCTGTTTGTATCAACGTGCTGGATATTGAAAACCACGTCCAGTCCCTCATAAACCTGACCGAAAACGGTATAATTTCCGTCCAGGAAAGGAGTTCCGCCGGCTTTTTTATAGACTTCACGGGCATTTTCGGTATAGGTGTGACCGGAGCCGTTCTGGTAGTAATCCAGATCCTCATCGGTGACCTCAGTACCGGTAACGATATAGAACTGGCTGCCGTTGGTGGCGGTTGAACCTGAGTTAGCGTAAGCAATAGCGCCGGCAGCGTGAATGAGGTGCGGATCGGTGCCGCCGTCGAAGGAGTTACCCCAGATGCACTTTCCGCCGCTGCCTGTACCGAGGGGATCGCCGCCCTGTATCATAAAATCCTCGATAACTCTGTGGAAGGTAAGGCCGTCGTAGTAGCCGTCCTCAGCGAGTTTAGTGAAGTTTTCGACACCCTTGTCAGCGTACTCCGGGAACAGTCTGATCTTGACTGTGCCGTAGTCTCTGATATTCATTTCGATGACCTTATCACCGATCTGAGGGGCAGTAAAATTAGCTATTTCGACATTCTGTGACCAGTCAGCTTCTTTTGGAGAATCGCTGCTGCCGGAGCTGTTTCCGGAGTTAGTGCCGCATGAAGTGAGGGCAGCGGTCAAGGTCAGAAGCCCAGCAGCTGCGGCAAGAACTTTTTTTATCATATCTATCATTCCTTAAAATTGTTTTTGTTGATTCAGATAATAGTATACGTCTGATTATTTCAGCCAATACATTATACTACAAAAATAACGGTTTGTAAATAGCCTGATAATATTTTTGGTTAATATAAGGCAAAGCTTTTGTAAAAAAAGACAATTATTATTTAAAAATGCCGTAAAAACCGCCTGTTTTGACTATTTATCATCTGCTGAGTAGGTACTTATCACAACAGAATCTATCATAATATCATCTTTAGGTACTTTATACACACCGTTGCTGCTGACATCGAGGTTAGCGAGTTCATCAATGACATCGAGGCCCTCATAGACCTGACCGATGACAGTCATTTGCTGGGAGAAATTAGGGATACCGCCGTGTTGGATAAAAGCTTCGGTCAGTTCCTGGCTGCCGGAGTTATTACGCATTTCCTGGCAGATCTCATCGGTAAAGTCGATGCTGTTGATGAGAGCGAAGCGGCTGCCGTTATAGTAAGTACCGCCGCCGGTGAAATTCTGCCAGAAGCTTCTGTCGATAGTGGTATTAAGGCTGCAAACGGCGCCACGGAAGGGCCAGAGATCCTGGTCAAGCTCACGTTCGACAAGTTCACGGGAGCGGTCGTAATTTTCGGGGAGGTCGCCATTTTTTTGTGGGCAGCCGGCAGCGGAATAAGCGCCGCTTTCGGAGTTGAACACATAGGTATTGTTATAATATCCGCTCTCAGCCAGTTCTGTGAAATTTTTCACAGCGTTGGGTGATTTTTCCGGATACAGCACAAATCTGAACTGACCGAGGGTAGTATCGACGATAGCGATAGGGTCGCCGGGAGCCGGTTCATCGAACTGTATTAATTTCATTGTATCCACATCAATAGCGATATAGGTATCGTTAGCTTCTCTTGTCTGGTTTAGAATGGTAACAACGATAGTAAGCCCGCCCATTATCAGGCTGGCGATGAGAACGAATTTCAGCAGACCCTTCATTCAGCAGCTCCTGTTCATTTCCACAAATTTATATACCCATTAATTATACCCCAAAATCCCCTCCTTGTCAACCCTTTTTTTGGCTCACGTTGTCGCTTGCTAAAGCTCGCTCACTCTTTTCGGCATTTGTAACACACGATCGCATACAGCACAGAAGAGGCTCCGGTACTTTATGGTGCAACTTGCATCG
>CAMNFW010000061.1 GCA_946537565.1 uncultured Ruminococcus sp.
ATTTCATTTTTCACCCTTCAGCTCCTTTATCTTATCTCTCAGATATGCAGCGTGTTCAAATTCAAGTAGTTTAGCTGCATTTTTCATCTCAATGGTAAGCTTGGAAATAAGCTGTTCTTTCTCTCCGGCAGAAAGCTTCTTTTTGCTGACCTTTGCCTCGACCTTTGACTTTGAGGTTATTTCAAGAACATCTCTTACTTCCTTTATTATAGTCTTAGGAACTATCCCATGCTCCTGATTGAATTTCATCTGTATGCTTCTGCGGCGTTCGGTCTCAGTTATTGCCCTTTCCATTGAACCTGTAACAGTATCTGCATACATTATAACCTTGCCTTCACTGTTTCTGGCAGCTCTGCCTATAGTCTGTATCAGTGAGGTCTCACTTCTGAGGAAGCCTTCCTTGTCGGCATCAAGTATTGCAATAAGCGATACCTCCGGAATATCAAGTCCCTCTCTCAGCAGATTGATTCCGATCAGTACATCAAATACTCCGCTTCTGAGGTCTTTGATAATTTCCATACGCTCAATTGTATCAATATCGTGGTGCAGATATCTTACCTTAACACCAAGCTTTTCGTAATAAGCTGTGAGATCCTCTGCCATTTTCTTTGTCAGGGTCGTAACAAGCACACGCTCATTCTTAGCCGCCCTTATATTTATCTCAGAATACAGATCATCTACCTGACCGGCAGTTGGCTTTACTATTATCTCCGGGTCAACCAGTCCAGTCGGACGTATAACCTGCTCAACGATAGTATCAGTCTTTTCACGCTCGATCTGTCCGGGAGTTGCACTGACATATATCGCCTGATTGATGTGTTCACAGAATTCATCAAAATTCAGCGGACGGTTATCCAGTGCGCTGGGCAGCCTGAAACCATACTCGATAAGTGTGGATTTTCTTGCTCTGTCGCCGGCATACATCGCCCTCACCTGCGGCAGTGTTACATGACTTTCATCTACTATCAGCAGAAAATCTCCCGGAAAATGATCCAGCAGCGTCTGAGGTGTACTTCCAGCTGGTCTTCCTGCAAGCACTCTTGAATAGTTTTCGACTCCGCTGCAATATCCTACCTCACGCAGCATTTCCATATCATAATGGGTGCGCTGCTCTATACGCTGTGCTTCAATAAGCTTATTATTCTCAGTAAAATAATCAATACGCTCTGCCAGTTCTCTGTCCAGCTCTTCAAGTGCAGATTCAAGCTTATCATCACCCACAACATAATGTGACGCCGGAAATATAGCTGCATGTGAAACCACTGCCTTTACCTCACCGGTAAGTACATTTATCTCTGATATACGGTCGATCTCGTCACCAAAATATTCTACCCTTACTGCTGTATCGCTGGACATGGCTGGAAATATCTCCACCACATCTCCCCGTACCCTGAATTTGTTTCTTTCAAAAGCTATGTCATTGCGCTCATAACGTATCTTTACAAGCTCATTTATCAGCTGCTCACGAGGCTTCTCCGCACCCTGACGTATCGAAACCACCATCGACCTGTACTCCTCCGGACTTCCGAGTGAGTAAATGCAGGATACACTGGCTACGATTATTACATCACGTCTTTCTGCCAGTGCAGTTGTGGCAGAGTGACGAAGCTTGTCTATCTCATCATTTATAGAAGAGTCCTTTTCAATATAACTGTCTGTGCTTGGGACATAAGCCTCCGGCTGGTAATAGTCATAATAAGATACAAAGTATTCCACTGCATTTTCCGGGAAAAACTCTCTGAATTCCGAACAAAGCTGTGCCGCAAGGATTTTGTTGTGTGCCAGCACAAGAGTTGGCTTATTGACTTTAGCAATAACGTTTGCCATTGTAAAGGTTTTGCCTGAACCTGTAACTCCGAGAAGTATCTGTTCCTTTTTGCCGTTATTTAATCCCTCCACCAGCTTATCTATAGCCTGAGGCTGATCGCCTGCGGGGGCGTACTGTGAATGAAGTCTGAAATGATCCATAATATTGCTCCTAAAATCTTACTGTAATAATCATTATAACACATATTTTTATAAAAATAAAGAGCAAATATATAACAGGAACATATTTTCTTATTTTAATCAAAAAAACTTCCCCGGACTCACCGGGGAATTAATATACCATTCATTATTCTTTTTAAGATTGTGAAGAACCTCCGCTGCCGGATGCTCCTTTTCGCTTTCTCAACATGAATTCTTTCTTTGCAGAATGTGCAGCTGCTAACCATACTATCACAAAGATCAGTATTGCCGGCACTATCCAGATGCCATTAGCACTTATTTCCCATTTGGTTTTGCCGCAGACTGTGCATATCCTTCGTCTGATACCCGGAATGTCAAACTTGTCAGCTATCAGCTTTTTGTCTTCATACTTATGTGACAGGATAGGTATGTCTGCATAGTCAATGGTTTTGCCGCATCGCTTACATACCATTTCCTTTGAACCGTAGTGATCACAGCTGGCAGACTGTGTTATCTTCCAGTCTGAGGGTGAATGATATACAAATGATCCTTCGTCAGAACTGCAAACACTTCTCCATTCGCATATGAAACCATAATTTGTATAATAATAAGGTTCACTGTATTCAGCACCTATATTGGACTCAGCTATCCAGCCTCCTACTGCATACTTGTCCTCCAGCATATTCATTGCTGCGTATATAGAATCTCCGTCACTATTGCTTGGCTCACCGGCTGTCCAGTTGCTGTAGCCCAGATCAGCTTCGCCGTCCCATTTATAAGTATTGATATCCCACGGATCAGTCTGCACAAGATCTATCCAGTACATATTCTTAGAGCCGCTTTCCCGGCAAAGTCCTGTCAGAAAATTCTGTTTTTCCTCACTGTCAATTACTGCCAGGCTGCCGCCCATATTTATGCAGAACTCAGCTGCTTCTTCACGGGTCAGTCCATAGTTATATACCTTATATATGCTTTCACCAAAGCTTCCTGTTCCTGAAGGTTCCACAGGCTGACCGGAATCATCGTATATGCCGCATTCAGGCAATGGTGTTCCGCTGTCCCATTCACATACATACGGACAATAAGAAGTGTTGAACTTGGAATCGTTCCACTTGCCGTCTCCGGGGGAAATTGAATATGCACAATATGGTTCAGCTTCGTTACCGTTAGGCTCTCCTTCTTGCCAGTATGTAAAGTCCACGCTTTCACCGTTTACCCATTTCCATTCCCCGTCAGCAAAGTGCATACCTATATACGCAGTATCATACCCGCTCTGTCTTATATATCCATATAAAGCACTGTTCTCCTCAGCTGAACTCATAGTTGCAAGATGTCCGCCTCTGCCTTCACAAAGACGTTCTGCAAGCTCATAGGAGATATTCTCAAATGATTGCATATCATCATATATCATATAATAATGTCCATTGCTGTACGCTGCGCCGTCTGGTATTACAGTTTCCGGCTCGGCTGCATCAGATGAAATACCTCCGCATAAAAGTCCAACGCTAAGAACTGCACCGGTGATCATAGCCGGTATTTTCTTCAAATATGCCATTATATATCTATCATTCCTTATTCTTTTTATTTCCGAACAATCCTTTAAAGAATCCCTTTATTGTACCCTGCTCCTTAGCATCATATACAGCGGTAATACCGTCGATGATCCTTTTCATTTCACCCAGCGGCGAATTAAATCCAGACTGTCTCAGGCGATCACGAAGGATCTCATCGTCAAGTGCCTCTGTTATGTCACGGAGCTTGACCTTGCCTTCCACAAGAATATCACCCATCATTTCAATACTTGTCTTGCCATTGCAGCGCATTGTAACAATGATATTTGCAATAAGCTCAGCTGCTATATTCTTTGGAGAATTTTTTATCACCTGTCTCAGCCATTCTTCAAGTATCTGATCATGAGCTTTGATATGCGGAACGATCTGAATAAAGTTTTCATAGTGAATGAGAGATGATCTCTGGGCAATGCTTCGTCTGCAAAGGGCATCTGCTATTTTATCAATGCACGCCTCCTTGTCTGTGACCCTTATAATATCAAAGTCTATCTTGATATTATTATAGAAAGCACGATTATATATAGACTGTTCATTGTCAAGATGCTCAGCAGTATTATTTACCATGCTCATTAGTATTGCATTGGTGATCTCATGATCAGCAAAAACTACATTGACATTGTTCTTGTCGATCATACCCATCAGCTGATCACAGGTCTCCTTAGGCATTGAATACCATTTGCCGTCAGAATAAATACTCTTCTTATATCTTCCGATAAAATCAGACTGTATCTCAGATGTAAGTATATTGTGAGATTTATAGAAGAGGAATGTACCGTAGATATTTCCAAGTGCCTGATCATTGTTTGTGTCGGCAAGCTCTCTTAGAACATCGCCTATCCTGCTGGTATACTTATTGAACCTGCCGCTGCATGATTCGTTCAGCATTGCATAGAAGACCTTATTTGCAAGATCATAGTCATTCTTTTCACGGACAGCATCTATAATACCCTCAGCAAAACTATCGCACATCAATCTTTTTGAAACAACTGTAATGTATTGCTTCATTTCTTCCTGTTCTGTTGAAATAGTCTTATCCACAAGGTATGCGGTTATATCCTTTGAAGCAGCCTCATTGCTGTTAAGCTTCTGGAAAATGCTGTCCACAAAAGCTACCTTCTGAGGAATGGTCGTGAATACCCCTGAAAATTCACTGAGAATAGCATTGCGCTGGTCTTCTGAACACTCAATGAGCTTGCTCATTATGGATACAAAATGTGTAGCATTGGAATCGCTGCTGTAAAGCTTTTTATCGTCCTTCTCCTTGTTGAGCTGACTTCCGAGAAGTCCTGCTGCTTCAAAGAGCTTCCATTTTTTACCATTGCCCTGTGCCAGTTTTGTAAGATTATCCGTGCCTATACTTCTCAGGAAGCTGCCTTCAAAATTCACTCCCATTTGCTTGAAGAATGCCTCTATTTTTTCCTTGTAATTAAAGTAATCATCACGCTTTGCAGCTTCTGACAGGAACTGATCTCGAAGAAATGAGAGATACTTTATACACACATCATTTTTAGTGATGCCGCCTTCCATAGCTCTGCCCTTGCTTATAACTTTTTCAGCAAAGGATATTATGCTGTCAAATTTTGTTCCTGCCTCGCCCTTGTCTATTGTAACGGCAAAAAGCTTATTGAGCAGCTCAGACAGGGCATTCTGATCCATATACTTATCAGCAAATATCTCTGCATCGTCAAGATAGCGGAGATTTGCCTCGGTTGTCTGACTGCTGAGGACATAATAGCTGTAACCTCTTGCGTAATCGTTATCGAGACCCTTATAGCTGGTTTTTTCGCTGATGAATTTCTGGTATGCTTTAAGACCCTGAAGCTGTGTACGGAATGAGGACTCTATAAGCATATTAAAGCTTCTGTATCTGTTGTCGGAATCAGTAAAATAATCTGCACTGAAATCGAATACTGCTCTGTCTGATCTTGGTGACTCTATGGTGAGATCATAGTTTGTGTTGTCCTTGCTTGGCTCATCGTCGCCGTTGAGTTTTGCTGAGTAAACACCGCAGAACATTGTATTCTCATAAATAGGCGTTATCTTGTCAACATCACCCAGGAAGGAATATGTGGTGAAGGTGAAATTCTTTGCACACTCCACAGGAAATATCAATGATATAGCTGCTATCCACCAGATTATATTATCCTTCTTATCGCAGACCATTATCTGACGTGTATCCTGGGTACTCTCGTTATAGTCAATGACAAACTGAAACATATCCAGAAGCTTTTCCATTCGTTCAGGTTCAGCGTTTATGAACTTAAGCACATCAGCTTCTGTTATCTTTCCGCCGGCTGTTAACTCTGCCGGAGATGACATATTCGGCTCTACGCTGTCTCCGGGAGCATTAACAAAAAAGCTTCTGTCATAATCTGTGAAAATCTCAGGACTGCCGTAATACATGAATGGATATTCCTTAACATCTTCGATGTCAGCAGCAGTTGTCTTGATTATAACATTTCCGGGACGAACTCCGGCAATATCTCTTCCTGCATTCTTGCCGTATGTGAATACAGCCTTCTTAACTCCCTGAACCTCAACAAATTCATAGCTGAAGGTCACAGGGTGATGCTGCATTATTTTTTCAGTTTCGATCTTATCAAAATCCTCTCCTGCCTCAGCTGTCATCCAAACTTCCTGATTTCTCGGCGCAGTATAATTTCTTGTAAGACCGCTCAGGAGAGGACTGTTTGCACAAAGCTGCTCCATTCCTTTTGTAAGGTTATAGAATCCAAAACCAGTGCTTCCGTTGTCACGTCTGACCTTGACGCAGGTGTATATTCCTTGTTCAATTGCCATTTAATTCCCGACCTTTCTGTTAGAACTCCCCGGAAATTTACGAAGAGATCCTTTTTTTATTTTCATCAATTGTTATTATTCTCTTGTTGTTTATCTGCGTACTTTCAATACCTTTACAAGATATGCTCCCCCTGCAATGGAAAGCGCCAGCCATATCACTGCACAGATAAAATCTCCTGCCGAAGCTGTGCCGGGCTGCATCGAATAAAGCCTTGAAAATACGAAGAAGCCTTCATATTCTATATCTACTCCAAAAAATAATCTCAGTATCGTAAATGTTCCCGGAAGCGCAAATATCAGCACGAAACAGAACATTATCGCCGGCAGAGCTTTCTCCATAAGCACAGATACCGCCGCTGCAAATACTCCAAAACTGATAAGCATAAACATCTGCAATAAAAGCACAGGTATAAACTCCCCTATGCTGAATCCTTCAAAGCTTATGCCTCCTGCTTTTGCAAAAACGGAAAATGAGATCAGATATGTAAGGGATACCGCCGCTGTTATTATCGCTGATACAGCGGCATAGGACAGAAATACCTGGACCCTTCCGCATCCCTTTGATATTACCTTGTATATACTTCCGAACCTGAATTCATCCGTTATAAGCTTGCACACCGTCAGTGACAGCAGCACCTGCATTCCGCTGCTGCCCAGTATATTCGTTACCATAAGCCTGAACTGTGGGTTTCTTAGCTCTTCCAGCGAATACATCTTTACTACTCCGAAATTATAAGCATCTCTTGAACGGAATGCCTCAAAGCTCTCCGGCGATACGCTGTCAAAAGAAGCTGAAAGTGTATGGATTATATATACACTAATTCCGGCTGTAACTGCTGAGGCAGCGATAAATGCCAGAAAAGCTGCGGTGAGTATCATTCTGGATATATTGTATGACATCAGTCGCTTCATATCATCTGCCCTTTCCGCTCATATACCATAAAAGTATATCCTCAGCTGTTGCCTTTTCAGTTCCGCAGTAAACAAAGCTGCTGTCAAGCTTTTCCCCCGTCTCACCGATTATTCCGATACGGTCACTGCCTGTTGGTATTCCGAAAAGCGTTGGATACTCATTGTCTATCCTGTGAGCTGCAAGGTCAAGATCGTCAGTTCTGTAAATATACTTTTTGATATTCATTGCCGAAAGCTCTCCGGGATCAGTCTCATGAGTATACCTTCCGCTGTGAACAACTCCGAATCTGGTTGCCAGCTTTATCAGCTCCGGTATTATATGACTGGTAAGGAGAATAGTAACTCCTGAACGGTTAAGCGAATGGATAAGCATCCGCATCGACTTCATGCCTTCCGGGTCGATGCCATTGAAAGGCTCGTCAAGTATCAGCAGTTCCGGCTTTCCGATAAGAGCAGCTGCTATAGCTATTCTCTGCTTCATTCCGAATGAATATGTGCCTATCTTGTTTCCGGCATAGCTCTCTGCTCCCACAAGCCTTGCTGCTTCATCTGCCTCTGACTTTGGCGCTCCGCACAGCAGACACATCTCACGCAGATACTGTATACCTTTAAGCTTCGGGTCCAGTACAAGATTGTCCATATCCAGAGCTGAACCAATATTCATTCTCATTTTCTCAAGCTCACTGCTGCCGAACAGCATTATCTTTCCCTTGTGATCCAGCTCCAGTCCCAGAAGTATTCGTATGAGAGTACTTTTTCCGGCACCGTTATGACCGATCAGCGCAAAGATATCATTCTTTTTTACCGAAAATGATACGCTGTCAAGTATGGTCTTTCCTCTTATCGAAAGAGAGACCTTATCTGCCTGAACAATACTTTTTTCCAACGTTCATTACCTCATCATATAAGCTTATTCTTATTGAGCAGCCACAGGAACGGGTCTTCTACTCTCTTTGATACTATATTCGGAACCTTTCCCATTTCTGCTTCTGCGCCTATAGCTGAGCATACAAAAAACTTGACCGTCTTGAATGCTGCTCTTGCCTGGAGAATAAAGTTTGACTGGTCCCAGGCATTCAGAAGTCCTTCAACATCACTGCTGATGTTTTCGCAGTCAGACTCTGAAAATCCCTGCACAAAATGAGGGCTCGGAGTAAGAGTTACACTTCCCTCCGGACGAAGTGACGGCGAATTCTCAATAAGATCCCACTTTGAAAAGCATATTGCAAGAGGTATCTCTATCTGTGCATTTGAAGCATGGGCAAGCTTGATTACGTTTATCAGATTATTGAGCAGATCTTCATAGCTGATAACATTCTCTTCAACAGCTGCCTTTCCCTTTTCATCGCATATAGCATTTCTCACCATCGGTATATCCGTAGGATCAAGAAGAAGGATTATTGCTGAGGAATTGGCTATATACGGTGCAACATCACGCATGATAGCTTCATCATCAAAATTTTCTCCGGCAGCGTCAAAGAAGGTGAATGTTCTTGCCTTCTGTTTGCTGTTGGTAACGGTGCAGAGTATCGGCATATTGTTACTGATGATATTCTCACCGGGATTAGTCTGCTTTGTCTTTTCGAGTATCTTATTGCTCTCGAAATAGTTTTTGAATTTTGTATCATAAAGCTTGCGGTTCTGACCGTCAAGTCTCATGGTGCATTTCAGAGTCGGGAACTTGGACTGTACCTGCTTTAGCAGAGTTCCGACATAATAGCTCTTTCCGGCCCCCGGCGCTCCGACAATGGATATGATTATATTCTCATCAGTGGAAGGAAGATTGCTGTGACAATGCGGACATATCTTCACATTTGTCATTCCTCCGCAAAGATCACAAAGAGCAAATCCATTCTTTACCTTTGGCATTTTTATTATATGAGGCTGAAGCTGATTCACCGGAAGATTATAAAACTTCGTATAGGCTTCATCCTGCTCGATGTTTGTATTCTTGCACTGATAGGAATTGCATCTCCAGAGCGCCTCTGATTTTTTAAAGGAATTAAAACAATAGGGGCAAACTGCCTTTCCCATATTGGCTATGCTGCTGAATAAACCCATTAATAATTCTCCTTTTCAGATACTATTTCATATCAGCGGTATGACCGGCGGCAAGCATCAGCTGATATCTGTTGTTAAGGCTGCTGTCACTGAGGAAGAGCTTGCCCTTCATTCCGCTTTTAGCCTGGAAATTCGGTATATCAACTGTAGCTTCCTTGATTTTTTCAGTGGTAGCGGGTATAACGCAGGCTTCAAATCCGCTGGTGCTGTACACCGGTGCGGTATTGATATCATATCTTACGATTATTTCCGGAAGCTCTGCCGGTTCTGACAGATCAAGGTGTACCATATAGGTCTTGCCTATAAAACCTTTTTTAGTGAAATAGTAATTAACGATTATTTTCTTGCCGTTCATATAAGCTGTTTTGAATATCGGCTTTTCACCCTCCGGTGATTTGATAAATCCGACTATATAGTAGTTGAACTGGGCAATATTCTTTATCTTGATATTCTCTATATTATAATTTATCCTGCTGACGATCTGCTTATGATCAGCATCGCTCAGATCAGTGGGATAACGGTCATAGCGGTATGCTACATGGATAGTTTCCTGCTTGTCAGGCCATGCGTCCAGCTCCAGGAACAGGTTTACACCGTCATTCTTCTGGCTCTTTACCTTTATAGACTGGAAATTCTCTATGTATACTCCCTTGCTCGTAACACCTATACTTCCGCTTATTGCTGCACTGTAAAGGAACATTGAACGTCCGCCTGCAAGTTTGAAACGGAAGGTGGTATCATTTATCTTATTTACTTCCAGCGGTGTCATTCCCAGAGATGAAAATGCTGAAAGTGCCATTGATGTTCCCGGACTTACATTTGCACTCGCTGCTGAATAAAACTGTACAGGGAATTCCGGTGAATATCCTTCTCCCAGCACGATCTGGAATTCACCCTCGGTCTGTGTCTCAGAAACTGTAAAGCTTACAGGCTGAGCCAGTTTTACAGTTTCTGCATTGAAGGAATACGGCTCGG
>CAMNFW010000062.1 GCA_946537565.1 uncultured Ruminococcus sp.
GCTGTTGAAGATTACCCTTCACCGGCTGCAAATGAAAATGATGAAGAAGATGATGAGATCATTCTCAGCAGTGATCCAAGAACAAATTATCTGCTTGGAATAAAGTACCACGACGGCAGAGGCGGTGAAACTTATCCCCATATCGCCGAAAAATACTTTGAAGCAGCAGCCTCAAGCGGTATCCCGGAGGCTATGGAAAGACTTATCACCATGTACAAAAACGGAGAAGGAATACCTCAGAATCTGAAAAAAGCTATTGAATGGCAGCGTAAACTCCTTACCCTCCGAAAGAGTGAATACTCAGCCGATCACTGCGGCAGAACTGCAAAGAAATGGCTGACAACTCTGTTGGAGCTGGGCGATATCATATTCAGCCAGGGCAGAATTTTCCTCGCAAAAGGTACATACAAGGAATTGCTCGATGCTGCTGTTAAAATCGACCGTGAACTTGATATAGCTGTTTCAAAGAGATATATCGCTGTGGGATACAGCCGTCTGGGTGAAGAAGCTCTTGAAGAATGGAACACCGAAGATGCTGAGGCATATTTAGAGAGAACAATAAGCTGCTGCGAAATGGTAATAATGAATTATCCTGAATATACTGAGGATTGTTCCGCTGACATAGCTATGGCATATTTCAGGCTTAGTGAGATGTATATTGAAAATGACGAGGAAAAAGCCTTTGAAAATGCACTTAAGGGTATCGAAAGTGCAAAGAAAATGGATAATTGTTCTGTTCTCAGCAATGCACTGGATGGTCTTGCTGAATGGGCTGGAAGCAAGGCTATCGCATATAAAGATCAGATGAAGCAGGACGAAGCTATGAGCTTCTATAATCTTGAACTGTCTGCAAGAGAACTTATGCCTATGGAAAATGAAAATAACAAGAGCAGACTTGTGGATTGTATGCTTCTCATGGGTGAGGAATATCTCGAAGAAAAAAATATCCAGAAGGCTGAACCGCTGCTTGAAAAAGCTATGGAAATAAGCCGTGAACTGGTGGCTGGAAATTCATCAGTTCAAAACAGAAGAAAGTATGCAGCGTCAGTTGAAGCTCTTGGCAAGGTAAAGAAAGAGCGCAGTGACCTTCGTGCTGCAAAGGATCTTTTCAAGTCCGCGGTAAATGAGTTCACTGCAATATCCTCAGAAACCGATGAGTATACTGACAGCCGTGCGGTAGTGCGAAATCTCAATAACGCCGGCGAGATATGTGTTCAGCTCAATCAGTATGACGAGGCAAAAAATCTTTTCCGTGGCTCACTCATAATGTCAGAAGCAAGCATGAAGAAAAATCCCGACGAAATAACCGTCAGGGATACTGCATTTGTTTATATGCGCTTCGGAAGAGCTGAGGACAAACAGAATAACTTTGAAGCTGCCCTCGAAATGTATAAAAAGGCAGAGGATCTGTTTATAGAACTGGACGAAACATCGCCTTCTCTGGGAACACAGTATGATCTTTCAATGTGCTATGACTGCTGCGGAAGGGCTTATATTTCTCTCAATATGATCAATGAAGCTAAAGATTATCTCATGCGTTCACATGAACTGGTGAAGAATCTTGCTGAACAAACAGGCGGCAGAGGTTTTTATCATTCCCTTGCATTTTCACATTTCATGCTGGGAATTGTATCTGATACAAGATCTGATGCTTATCATCATTTCAAAAAGGCTAACGAGATCTGGGACAGACTTGCCAAGCATTTTCCCGATCATGAGGAATATGCTGAACTGAGAGATACTGCCGCTGAAAAAATGAAAATGGCTTGAGAAGGTTATAATATGATCTATACTGAAATGACTTATAAGGCTATGAATATCGCCTATAAAGCGCATCACGGTCAGTTTGATGTGAACGGAGCGCCGTATATATTCCACCCGTTTCATGTGGCAGAGCAGATGAAGGACGAGATAACTGTATGTATCGCACTGCTCCATGATGTTGTAGAGGATACTGAAGTGACCATGAAGGAATTGGAGGAGATATTTCCGCCGGAGGTAACAGAGCCTCTAAAGCTGCTGACTCATTCTTCCGATGATGACTATTTTGATTATGTACGGCGTATCAAAACTGACCCAAGGGCAAGTGCTGTGAAGCTCGCTGACCTGACACATAATATGGACCGCAGCAGAATAACCGACCCTTCAAAAATTCCGCCGGAGAAGCTTGAAAGCTGGAATAAAAAGTACAAAAAGGCTCTGGAAATTCTGACTCAGGAAGATCAGGAATAAATATATCGTTGTATTTTATCTGTAATTAACTGCTGTATTTCAGCCTGTAAAGTTATATCCGCTCGTTTCTTTTATACCCCAGCTTCTATCAAATACTGCTGATGCTATCACAAGCTCAGCACATAATAAAAAAGTCCAGCACTTAGCTGGACTTTTTTTACAGGCTTAACTGCGCTCATATAAGCTCAGTTGATTATTTTACTTCTTCTTTTTCTTCTGAGGCGGACGGTTGCCGTTATTTGGCTTTGCAGCCGGCTTTGCCTCTTCAACAGGAGCAGGTTCCTTTATGTCTGACTCCAGGAAGAACTTGTAAACAAATGCTGCTAATGCTGCACCAATGAAAGGTCCGACAATGAATACCCATAAATCACTAAGTGCATCTCCGCCTGCCAGTATAGCTGGTCCGAGACTTCTTGCGGGATTTACAGATGTTCCTGTAAGACCGATTCCAAAAATGTGTACCAGTGTAAGTGTAAGACCAATGATAAGTCCGCCGAATGAACCGTGCTTGAACTTGCTTGAAGTTACGCCCAGAATCGTCATCACAAAGATGAAGGTGAGGATTATCTCAACCAGAAGACCTGCGCCGGCACTGCCGTTTACTCCTGCAAGACCGTTTGAGCCAAGTCCGCCTGTCCTGTCAGTTACATTGCCCATTGAGAATATTCCCTTGAGAACTGCTGAACCCAGGAAAGCTCCGATACACTGAGAAATCACATAGCCGAAGAAATCTGCTGCTGTCATTCCTCCACTGATGAGTACACCCAACGATACTGCCGGATTGATGTGACAGCCTGAGATATTGCCGATACAGTATGCCATACCAACGATAACCAGACCGAATGCCAGTGCTGTCAGGATATAACCTGTAAGGCTCGCATTCTCATCTGTGAGAGTTTTGCCGCAGCCAACCAGCATTGCTGTTCCGCAGCCGAGAAATACAAGCACAAAAGTACCAATACACTCAGCCACATACTTTTTGATCGATGTCATTTTTTTGCCTCCTTTTTATAATATTTCGAACGATTCGATCAACTTCATTATAACATTAAAAGGCAGTTTAGTCAATATTTTTTTGAATTTATTAATTACAAAATATTTTGATGATATTTGTTATTTTTGCATAGTGAACAGGTTCACACATCGTTGCGGACAATATCTTCAAGGGTCTCACGCTTTACAGCTATCCTTGATTCTCCGTTGTTTACAAAAACTACAGCCGGCTTCTGAAGCCTGTTATAATTTGAGGACATTGAGTAATTGTATGCTCCTGTTGCACATACTGCTATGATATCTCCAGGCTCTGCGTGCTGGAGAAGCATATTCTCACCGATAAGGTCTCCGCTCTCACAGCATTTTCCAGCAATAGTTACCTTCTCACTGCGCTCTTCATTCGCTTTGTTTGCAATAACCGCCTCATATTCAGAGCCGTAAAGAATATATCTCGGACTGTCTGCCATTCCTCCGTCAACAGATACATAGGTCCTGATTCCAGGTATCTCTTTTCTTGCTCCTACAGTATATAACGTTATTCCTGCCGGTGCTGCTATTGAACGGCCAGGTTCAATGTAGATATATGGCTGGTCAAATCCGTATTCATCACACTTTGCCTTTACCGCTGCTGATACTCTTTCAAGATATTTTTCAAAAGGCTGAGGATCATGCTCATTAAGATACTTGATCCCAAATCCGCCGCCCAGATTCAGTCCGGGAATACTATAATCAAGCTCCCTGCTGACCTTTGCCATAAGGTCTATCATTACCTCTGCTGCTGCAACAAACGGGTCGATATCAAAGATCTGTGAACCTATATGACAATGCAGTCCCACAAGCTTAAGATTCTTACAGCTGACTGCCTCTTTTATTGCTTCAAAAGCTTCGCCTGTCTCCAGCGCAAATCCAAACTTGCTGTCGATCTGTCCTGTCATTATAAACTGGTGAGTGTGAGCGTCAATGCCAGGCTTGATACGCAGCATGATATGCGGAACTTTGCCCATGCTCTCAGCTAATGCTTCAAGACGGTGCAGCTCACTTATATTATCAACAATAATATGTCCAACACCATTTTCAAGAGCATATCTCAGCTCTTCATTGGTCTTGTTATTGCCGTGAAATCCCACTTTCTCCATAGGAAATCCTGCCTGCACTGCGGTATAAAGCTCGCCGATTGATACAGCATCAAGTCCATCGCCCTCGCTGGCAACTATCCTGCACATCTCCTTGCAGGAAAAGGCTTTGCTGGCATAGCATACAAGTCCCTTTCCGCCGTAGAATTTCTCCATGCTCTCATGAAAACGGCGCAGCGCACTGCGTATCATCTGCTCGTCCATTACATACAGCGGTGTACCATATTTCTCGGCAAGAGCAACTGTATCTGCTCCGCCGATAGTGAGGTTGCCTTTCTCGTTTACTGAAAGATTATCTGATACAAACATTTTTTTACTTCCTTTCAAAAATCAGCTTTCCGATTCGTCGCTCTCCTCGCCGTCATCAGCTATGTCCTCTACTATCCCTCTCAGCTCCTCAACTCCTTCAAAGGTCTGAGATGAAAATGGTATAGAATGTATATCCTCAAAACATGGTATTTCAGTCTTGAAGGCTTCCATTCGCTTTGCACGTTCTGTCTTTTTCAGTTTGTCAGCCTTTGTCAGCACCAGCACAAAGGGCATTTCAGTGTCGATAAGATAATTTATCATCTGTATATCGTCCTTTGTCGGTGCATGACGCATATCCACCAGCATGAACACAAGGCGGATATCTCTGTCAGAGTTAAGATATCCTTCTATAAGTCCAGCCCAGCGCTCCTTCTCGGATTTTGAAACCTTTGCATATCCATAGCCAGGCAGGTCTACAAAATAAAGATTTTCAAGGCTGAAAAAGTTTATTGTCGCAGTCTTTCCGGGCACTGAGCTGACTCTTGCCAGATTCTTCCGGTTGAAGAGCTTGTTTATCAAAGTGGATTTTCCAACGTTGGAATGTCCGGCAAAAGCTATTTCGATGCGGTCGGAGGGCGGAAGCTGTGAGAATTTGCCGTAAGATGCGGTATATTCCGCTTTGTTATAGTTCAGCTTCATTTTCCATACCTCACTTCTTTTCTCTTACAAGAGCATTGTCCAGCACATCTGTCAGGTTTTCAGCGAATATAAAATTGATCGCTGATTTTACTTCGTCATCGACCTCTTCAAGATCAGGCTTGTTGGCAGCCGGTATTATAACTGTCTTTATTCCGGCTTTGTAGGCAGCCATTGTTTTCTCCCTGAGTCCTCCTATCGGCAATACCTTTCCGTGAAGAGTGATCTCACCGGTCATTGCTGTATCAGCTTTTACCGGTATTCCCGAAAGAGCCGATATAAGCGCTGTTGTCATTGTCACACCAGCTGAAGGACCGTCTTTAGGAACAGCTCCCTCCGGTGCATGGATATGGATATCCTTATTCTTATAAAAATCAGGATCTATCCCGTATTTATCACTTACGCTGCGTACATAGCTTATGGCTATTCTTGAGCTTTCCTTCATGACCTCGCCAAGAGAGCCGGTGGTCTCGATCTTTCCGCTGCCGTTAAGCTCGATTACCTCAAGCGGCATAAGCACTCCGCCAACTGATGTCCAGGCAAGTCCATTTACTACTCCTACCTGGTCTTCCTTTGAGATATAATCCTCGGTATATTTCTTTACACCTAAGAATTTTTCAAGCTCACGGCTCTTGACTGCCACTCTTTTTGCTTCGCCTGATGCCAGCTTCTTTGCAGCCTTTCTGCACAGTGAGGCAATATATCTTTCCAGCGTTCTGACACCGGCTTCTCTGGTATAATACTGTATGATATCATTTATAGCCTGATCCTCGATCCTCAGCTGACCAGCTTTAAGTCCATGCTCTTTAAGCTGCTTTGGAATAAGATGATCTTTTGCTATATGGAACTTTTCAACAGCTGTATAACTGGGCAGCTCTATCAGCTCCATTCTGTCAAGCAGCGGTCCGGGTATTGCCGACACATTGTTTGCGGTTGTAATAAACACTGCCTTGCTGAGATCAAACGGCACTTCTATGAAATGATCACGGAATGCACTGTTCTGCTCACTGTCAAGAACTTCCAGCATTGCTGATGAAGGATCGCCTTTTATATCACTGCAAAGCTTATCTATCTCATCAAAGAGTATCAGTGGATTTGCTGTGCCAGCCTGTATAAGTGCAGTGATTATACGTCCCGGCATTGCTCCTACATAAGTCTTTCTGTGACCTCGGATATCAGCTTCGTCACGCACTCCGCCCAGAGATACTCTTGCATATTTTCTTCCCATAGCTTTGGCAATTGACTTTGCGATTGAGGTCTTACCGATTCCGGGAGGGCCTGCAAGACAGATTATCTGTCCTTTGATATCAGGATTCAGCATATGTACTGCAAGGAATTCAAGTATCCTCTCCTTGACCTTCTTAAGGCCATAATGATCCTTTTCAAGAATCGCCTCTGCCTTTTCAATTGAAAGCTTTGCCTTTGAATACTTTCCCCAGGGCAGATCAAGAACTGTGTCAAGATAATTCTTTATTACAAAGGCTTCCTGTGAAGCAGGCGGAAGCTTAGCAAGCTTATCTGCCTCCTTAAGCAGCTTGTCACGGTTCTTCTCGTCCAAAGGCAGCTCCATAATGTCATTTATGTAGCTGAACATCTCATCTGCATCGTCTTCGCCCAGCTGTTCCTGAATCACTCTCATCTGCTCACGAAGATAATACTCTCTCTGTCCCTTGTCGATACTGTTCTGTGTCTGCTCATTGATAAGATTCTCCAGCTGCAATATCTCTACCTCAGAGGTTAGGCAGGCAAAGAGAACTGACAGCTTGTTGATTATATTTGACTCCTCCAGCAAGGTCTGCTTATCACGGTAATTAAGATTGCAATTAAAAGTAACTGCCTCAAAAAGCTTGAACGGGTCGTCCTCTGTCATTACAGACATCAGCAGCTCTCCCGGCATTTTCGGGAAATATTTTGAGTATTTCTCAAAAACATCCTTGACTGAGCGCATAAGTGCTTCCGCTTCGATCTGGTCATATTTGGCTCTTGAATAAGTAGGCGTGCGCTTTACCTCAGCCTTAAGACAGCCGCCCTCGTCGATGAGTCTGACAAGATTTGCTTTGTACACACCCTCCACAAGAACCTTCATTATATTGTCCGGCAGCTTAAGAACCTGCTTTATCTCTGCCACTACTCCTACCTTATAAAGCTCTGATGCCTTCGGGTCTTCAACATAAGGCTCATGCTGAGTTACAAGAAACAGCTTTCCGTCTTCTTTAAGTGCTTTTTCGATAGATGCCACCGACTTTTCCCTTGCAGCATCAAAGTGCATAACCATTTTTGGAAATGCCACAAGTCCTCTCATGGCTACTGTATAAAATATATTGTTTTTTTCTGTGCTTTTATCACTTTTAACTATCTGTTCCATAATTTCACCATTTTCAGCATATCTGTCCGGCTTTTATGCCGACCAGATCAGATTTTTCTTTTCATCTTCTATACATCTATTATACTATAATACATGAAAAAAAGCAAGAGGAAATTATTCCGCTTATACCGTACAAAAAAACAGGAAAAGCCTTTCAGCGTTTCCCTGCTAAATACACCTTTTTTCACAATTTTTCTTTCATGATATCTGTTGGAGTTTATTGGCTGTTACTCGCCTTTGAAAAAGTTCTTTTTCAGCTCCTTCATAAGCTGCTCGTCATTTTCACTGACTCTCATGTTTGTGCGTATAGTTTTTCCCTCAGCTGTAGTCAGTGTTATTTCAATTATACTTCCTACGTCAACTGCATCTGCCGCTGCCTTGAAAAACTGCGGTATTTTCGGGTGTTCTTCCTTAAATACTGACAGCAGCGGTTTAAGCTTCATAATATTAAGCGGATTCATTTTTTCATTCTCCTTTGTCATGATTTTCTATCGGCATGAGCCTTCTAAGCACAAGCTGGGCGCAAAGCCCTGTAAATGCACCTGCTATGCAGCCGGATATTATCAGAAACGGATAATACGCCGCTACTGCAAAAGATCTCATTACCACAACAGCTACTATTATCTGTCCGGTGTTGTGAAGCACCGCACCAAGTATGCTGCACAGCCATAAATAATTGAGCGGAATGATCTTTCTCAGCAGCAGCATACCCGCAAGGCATAACAGCGCCCCGGCAAGGCTGTATATCACCGCTGAAAAATTACTGCTGAAAAATGATCCAAGCAGCACCCTCGTCAGCACCATGAGCAGCACTTCCCTGCCGCTGAATTTATAAGCTGAGTATACTGTTATGATATTGGCAAGTCCAAGCTTTACTCCTGGTATAGAAGATAAGTTGGGCAGCCTCAGTTCAACTATGAATATTATCAGTGAAACAGCTGTGAGCAGTGATAATTCCGCAAGACGTTTAGTTTTCATCTTCCTGCTCCTCCGTATAGCGTATTATCAGCCTGTGAGGCAGGCACACAATAGGTATCGTTTCAGAACGGAGAAATCCTGTGTTCACGCAGGTCCTGTCCGGACAGTCTGCATCGCTGATCCTGATGGCACCGTCGATGATCTCTACCTTATTATAGCCTCCGTCGGCACTTTCTATAGTGAAAGTCCTGTTCTCGGAATCAGCAATATCCAGTGTGTACAGCACCTTTCCGTCCTGCACTATCTCTACCCATGTACTTTCCGAAGGACGGCGCACAAACATTGCCGCTGCCACTGCTCCCACAAACAATACTATCACTGCTGCGAGGATCAGCTTTACAGGTTTAGTCAACTGTGATCACCTCCGCAGGCATTCCGGAAATATTCTGGAACGCATCAGCTATACCTTCTGTATAATAAATACTTCCGTTATCAGTGACCAGTATAAGATCAATGTCCCTGTGAGAACGCCAATACTCAGTCGCTTTATCCTTTCCGGCTACAAAAAGCGCCGTTGAAAGTGAGTCGCAGGTCAATCCGCTTTCTCCGATAACTGTAACAGAAACAAGTCCGTTATCCGCCGGACAGCCGTCTGCCGGATCCATTATATGCCAGTATTTTTTCCCGTCTTCACCGATGAAAAATCTTTCATAATTACCGGAAGTGATGACCGCCTTCCCGTCTGTCTCAATGATACACATATCTGTATCAGGCTGAAAAGGATCAACCACCGCTACCTTCCAGCACGAACCGTCCGGCTTATGCCCAAGAGCCTGAACATTTCCGCCAAGACTTATTATGGCTGAATCCACATTGTTTTCTGCCATTATTTCAATGACTGCATCACTGGTATATCCCTTCGCCAGCGCTCCGACATCTATCATCACATCTTCCGGAACTGTCACACTGTCACTGCTGATCTCAATCTGGGTATAGTCAACTTTTTTCAGAAGATCAGCCAGTACTGTCGGCTCCGGTATCTTGTAATCCTGAGTGGTAAATCCCCACTCTCTCAGCACAGGATACATGGTTATATCAAGCGAGCCGTTTGTCTCTGCACCATATTCAAGAGCCGCCGAAAGTATGGAAATAGTGTCGCTGCTAACCTCAGCAGATACGCCGCCTGATTTGTTTATCCTTGAAATATCGCTGTTTTCATCGGTAACTGATAATTCCGCTTCCAGCTCATAAATACGTTTTACTGCCTGATCCAGTGCTGTCTCTGCATTGTCACCGTAAGCTTTCAGGCTCATATATGTATCCATAGCAAAAACATCTCTGCTATGTACTTCGGAAGCTGTATTGCTGTTTTCAGACTTTCCGCAGCTGCAAAGACTTAACATTACAGCTGCCGTCCCGACTGCAATAAGTCTGCTGAAATTGTTTTTTTCTCTCATAGCCTATCCTTTCAGAAAAAAAGGGAGCGGCTCACGCTCCCTGTAATTCAGCGGTCAACATACTAATGCGATTATATCATAAAAGCGAAGCGTTATGATATAATTGCCCGATTGCAGGGAGCAGATCTTTGATCTGCGTATCTGCAAGGGCATTGAGATAATTTATAATGAATGCTTTTGCATTCATTATATCATAAAAGCGAAGCGTTATG
>CAMNFW010000063.1 GCA_946537565.1 uncultured Ruminococcus sp.
TTACCTGCTTGCTCCAGTCATTGCCGGAGGGACTTCCTTCAGCCTTTGCAGAGTTAGCTATTGTAGCGCCAGCTGGGAGAGAATCCATATTATACTCTGCAACGAGCATTGATGTCGGGCTTGTGCCGGGATCAACGAAATAAACAACCTTTACCTTGTCACCTGGCTGAGCCTCATAAAGCTCTTTCTCAGGTGAAACGATATAATCAGCCTTTGTCTCAAATTCAGAAGGACCGGCTGTAGTTGTTGTTGCTTTAGTAGTTGAAGCTGTAGTAGTAGTTTCTTCACCGCCATCACCGATGATGAGCGTAGCAATCTGTCTTGTGGCATCGAACTCATCCTTGTTATTTTTACCAACAACGTGGAATCTGTTGAAGTCAATCTCATATGTGCCGTTAGCAGCATCAGCAGGGATTGTGATAGAATAAGTCAGGATAGCTGTATCCTTGTCGATAGTAGAAGGCTCACCGCCAACGAGAGTGTTGAGATAGAGAGTTGTGATTCCTTCAGCGTTAACCTGTGGACTCCAAGCATTACCGGAGGGACTTGCCTCAGCCTTTGAGGAGTTAACGATTGTAGCACCAGCCGGGAGAGTGTCCATATTGAACTCAGCAACGAGCATTGAAGTCAGATTTGAGCCGGGATCAACGTAATAAGCAACCTTTACCTTATCACCGGGATTAGCTTTATACTCAGTCTGCTCAGGCTTAACAATGTAGTCAGCCTTTGTCTCGAAGTCGCCTTCTGTCTTATTAGCAGAAACATCCAAAACTTCTCCTATACTAACGTTAGGCTGCTCAGCAGAAAGACTGCCGGCAGCACTAACGGACATAGTTGAAGCAAATGCACTTGTAATGAACGATAAGCTCATTGCCACGGATGTAACTGCCGAAAGCAGTTTCTTCATTAGCGCATTTCCTTTCCGAGCAATTGCTCTATTTTATTGGATAGGTTTCTGCAAATCAGCCCTGAACGGGAAGAGTTACAAGGTGAACGATGCTCTGGATGATAGCGTCGGAGTCGAGTGAATCCAGACCTTCGCCGTTCTTAGGAGCATAGCAGTCAGCATTGAGCTTGCCCTGATCTGTGAGGTTGTAGGACTTAGCATCATTGAGCCACTTGTTGAGAACAACAACGTCAGCAACATTTACCTTGCCATCGCAGTTTGAATCGCCCCAGTCAGGGTCGCCAGGCTTCTTGGTGGTAGTAGCTGTAGTTGTAGTTGTAGCCTTTGTAGTTGTAGCTGTTGTAGTTGTAGCTGTTGTAGTTGTAGTGGTTTCTGTACCGCCGTCGCCGATGATGAGCTTAGCAGTCTGTCTTGTAGCATCGAACTCGTCCTTATTGTTAGCACCAACAACGTGGAATCTGTTGAAGTCAAGCTCATATTCGCCGTCAGCAGCATCAGCAGGGATTGTGATTGAGTAAGTCAGGATAGCAGTATCCTTGTCGATCATAGAAGGCTCACCGCCAACGAGAGTGTTGAGGTAGAGAGTTGTGATTCCTTCAGCGTTAACCTGTGGACTCCAAGCATTACCGGAGAGGCTTGCCTCAGCCTTTGAGGAGTTAACGATTTTAGCACCAGCCGGGAGTGAATCCATGTTGTACTCAGCAACGAGCATTGAAGACGGATTTGAGCCGGGGTCAACGTAGTAAACAACCTTTACCTTTTCGCCAGGATTAGCCTTATACTCAGTCTGCTCAGGCTTTACAATGTAGTCAGCCTTTACAGGGAACTCATCTGTACCGCCGCCGTTAGTTGTTGTAACAACGGTAGTAGTTGTTGTAGGAGTATCCTTTGTTGTAGTAGCTGTAGTAGTTGTAGTTGTATCCTGAGCATCACCTTCAACAGTAATTGTAAGACCCTTAAGAGTCAGGTTGCTGTTCTTTGTTGTATACTTAGTTGAACCAACCTCGATCATGTTAGAATATGTCTCAGGATGCTCAGGGTCGCTGTTGTAGTCACAGAAATCAAGAGTATACTCACCAGCAGGTGTTCCCTGTGCGAACTCAACATTGATTACATAGATCGGATAATCATCAGACTTAGAACCTAAGTAAGTATATCCTGTACCGTTATCAGCTGAGATCCATACGCCTGAAGCGAAAGCATTAGGAGTTTTAGCAGCCTTTGAGCTTTCAGCTGTAAGATACTGACCGTTAGAGCTTCCGCAGCGGCTGAGTGAATACTCTTCTTCAACCTCGTCATAGTCGAACTTGCCGTCGAATGTAGCATAGCGCTTTGTGCTTACAGAAGCATCGCCCTTAGAATATGTCTGAGCAGCTGAAAAATAATCCTGTGTATAAGAAGCGCTGGAGAACTTTACTTTTGAAGCGTCACCGTTTGCAGAGTTTACAGTGAACTGAGAAGCAATAGACTCACAGTCATTTGTACCCTCAACGATGTAAACACCAACAGGAACTGTAACAGCACCAGCAGCGATATCAGCAGCAGAGATTGTTGTTGAAGCCTCTGTTCCGGCAGGAGTTAAGAAGGGGCGGATCTCGAGTGACTTGCTTGCGTCAGCAGCACCTGTAGCAAAAGGAACTGCTGAGCCTAACATTGATGCAGCCATAGCAAGTGAAGCAGCTGCAGAAATAAGTTTCTTCATTTGTAATAATTCCTTTCTTTAGGTATATAACCTATTATTTTTATGCTTTTGGGTTTGTATTCCTTTGTAAGGGGGACAAATCAGATAATCTCAGGATCAAAGCTGTATTCAATCACTCAGGGCATCTCAGGCAGCTCAGTAATAACCTTAGCATCCAGTTTCTGGATAGCAAGAGCATCCTTAGCTGTAACGCCGTCGCCTGGGTTATAGCAGTCGCCGTTGATAAGAGCCTGACCCTCAAGACCGTATTTGTCTACAAGAGCTACGTGCTGGAGAATAGCAACAGCATCAGCAACTGTAACCTTACCATCGAGGTTAGCGTCACCGAGCAGACCTGTTGGTGTAACACTGCTGCCGCTGTCCTTGATAGTTACTCCGCCGTTCTTGACATCAACAGAGTACTTAACAGCAACACCGTTCTGCATATAGCCGCAGTCGATCTCGGTGTTAGCGTCACCTGTCTTCGGAACTACCTCACGATCTGTAGCAACGACCTTTATATCAGCCGTTGTTCCGGGCGCAGCGCTTTCAGAAACTGTACCTGATACTGTACAGAAAACTCCCTCGCCCTTCAGCCAGTAAGTAGAATCATCAAGAGATGTTGACCACATCAGGCTGATAAGACCCTCATTTTCTGTGTAGCTGTTGAAATTAGGAAGCATAGAAGCTGTAGAATCAGCTCCGGATGCACCTGTTTCAGTAAGCTTACCAGGTGTAACTGAGGTTATTGAGAGAATGCTTGCATCAAACTCCAGAGAGAAATTTAAACCCTGTATACCTGTGGCAGGAATATCAGCGAGCGACACCTCCACCGTAAACTGTTCACCTGGGTTAGCCTCCGCCTGGCTGACGGATATCTGCACTGTTTCGCCAGCAGCAACAACAGGAGCAACCGAGCAAACTGAAAGTGAAAGCATCGCAGCAGCCATTGCTCCGACGACTATCTTTTTTGTCTTCATGTTTTTTCCTCCTTCTTCATTAATGTTATATAACAACGGAACCAAAGCCCCCTTATTATATCATGTCTTAAAATATTTTGCAGCACTCATCAGCTGCACACCTGACTAACTGCATCATGAACAAACATTGTTACATTAACAGGCGAGCGGTGCCTGCTCATGCAGTGGTTAAATTAAGACACATCACACTGCCGTGATGGATTCTCAATCCCAAAATCTATATTTATTCATGATTTTATTATATATCAGGTCTCGAAAAAAGTAAATAGCTTTATGGTGTTTTTGGTATTTTATCTAAACATGGAATATATTTTTTGCACGCTTTGCACAACACCAAAATCCATAAAAAAGGGTTGCAAAGCGGTTGTTCTTAATTAGATGTGAATTTATTAATTTATTTGTCGAGTTTTTGGAATTCTTTAGGAATACTCTCGTCAATTATCTGATTCAGAATGTCCCAGCTGAAGGAAGTATATGTTCCCTGCGGGACCGCATAAGGAATACCATGTACTGCTGCAAGCTCAGGAGTATATTTGCTGTAGGGGTAGACTCCCAGATTGCTGAAATCTCCAACCTCATAATGGATTATATTAGGTATAGCCCCTACATCTTCAAGGGTTATTTCTCCGGTATCGCCGTGGAGAACGATATCGAAGTCGGGCATTTCGCCCACAAGGTTAAAGTTATCGGTCTGACAGCATATGAAATTTCCCATAGAGTAGAAGACAAATCCCTTTGTTCCATCGTCACGCTCTATCCATTCCATAGTTTCAGCGGTATGGGTATGGCAGCCGAGTATAACATCTGCGCCCCAGTTCACCATTTTATTTGCAAGCTCGATCCTGTCCTCAGATACAAGATGTGTATCCTCAACACCCCAGTGTGCTGATACGACAACTGCATCTGCTATTTTGTCAGCTTCCTCGATCTGGCGCTGGATAACGTCTTCCTCATAGTTCATGATAACTCTCAGAGAAGAATCATCAGGTATCGAAAATCCGTTTATATGTTCAGCGTAAGCCAGGAATGCGATCTTGACGCCGTTGACATCACGCACTCTTATGTTATTGGCATCTTCCTCGTTAAGGTAAGCGCCTAGTACGGTGAGATCATACTCCTTAGCCTTCTGGTTCCAGAAGTTTATTGACTCTTCCAAAGCCGAAGCACCAAAGTCCAGCAGATGATTGTTAGCCATTGTAACAACGTCGAAGCCCATATCGATTACGGCATCTGCCACCTCCGGCGGAGAATTGAACAGCAGGGCGCCGCCGTTTGCACCTCTGATCTCATTGCTGGGTGATATTATCGTTTCCTGATTGATTATAGCGAGATCAGCTTCCTCAATAAGATACTTAACGTGTTGATAGAGAGGCTTGAAATCAAAATTTTCGCCGGGACCAGCAAGCTTCTCTGCATTTTTATATACAGAATAATGTATCAGGTTATCACCGACAGCAGTAACGTGAACTGTCTTATCCGCCGGAACAGGCACAGTTGTTGGTTCAGTGGTGTTCTCTTCTTCCGGTTCCGTTTCATTTTCAGCAGGAGCAGCACTGGGTGCTTCATTTTTATTTCCTGCTGATCCCACTACTTTTGAAGTACAGCTTGCAACAGTTGTGATCAGCACAGCCAATACAGCTATGGCAGCGGCAGCACGGCCTTTTCTTAATTTCATTACACGATCTCCCTTTTATCCGGACCGGGAAAACTCCCCTGTCCTTCAGCAATTATATTATACCACATTGATTTTGATTTTGCAATTACCCTTTGTATGTTTTTTATTGATAATTACGGACAGTTTTATTAATTTCTTTATTAATAATCAGTTTGAAACAACGTATATTCGTCATTTTTTTAATACTCCGCAATTATTTAAGCAACACTTGTTCAAATACACGAAATTTAATGATAATTTTTGTGCATTTTAACAGCCTGCATTTCTTGACCTTTGCAGCTCAATGAACTCGCCGGCAAGAGCCTCAGCCTCTGAATATGAAGAAAGCAAGTAACATCTTCCACGGAATTTAGCGCTTCCGTAATAGCCGTTCATGTACCAGGCTGCGTGCTTGCGAGCCTCGTGCATAGCCATTTCCTCATTTTTTTCACTGAGACTGATAATGAGGCGGATATGCTCCAGCATCACCTGCATTTTTTCCTCAACTGTGGGCGGTGAATAATCTCCGCCGTTGAAATGCGCTGCAATTTCCTTAAAAATGAAGGGGTTGCCGTAGCTTCCTCTTGCGATCATAACCAGATCGCAGCCTGTCTCCTCATACATTTTAAGGCAGCTGTTCAGATCGGTTACATCTCCGTTCCCGAAAACCGGTATGCTCACAGATCCTTTCACTCTTCTGATGACATTCCAGTCAGCCTTTCCGCTGTAAAACTGATCTCTCGTTCTCCCATGAACCGCAACTGCCGCAGCTCCGGCAGCTTCAACAGCCTTTGCAGCTTCGCATACATTGATATCATCGCTGCTCCAGCCGCTCCTGAGTTTTACTGTAACAGGCACATCTCCGGCAGCTTTTACAGCCGCTGCTGTTATCTCAGCTGCCAGTGAAATATCCTTCATCAACGCTGAACCTGCGCCTGTTCCCACCACCTTCGGTACGGGACAGCCCATATTGATATCAATAATATCCGGTTCATATTTCAGAACTATGTCCACAGCCTTTGCCATGAATTCAGGCTCGCTCCCAAACAGCTGAACTGCCATAGGACGTTCCTGCTCGGTGACAGTGCAGAGCTGAGCGGTTTTTTTGTCGCTGTAGCATATGCCCTTAGCCGAGACCATTTCGCTCACCACATAAGCTGCTCCGAATTTTTTACACATCAGGCGGTAAGCTCTGTCTGCCACGCCCGCCATTGGTGCAAGGGCAGCTGTTACAGGTATGCTGACTTTTCCAAGCTCAACCGTTCTGTTCATGAGTTTCCTCTTCCGCCGGTTTCTCTCCGGTTTTTTTCTTGTCACGGAAAACGAACAGCTTGCTCAGCAGATAATTTGCAATAAAGATAAGCACCTGGCTTGCAAAGGTTATGATAGTCTGATTCATGCCCATAACATCACACAGGACCAGGAATATCACCTCTTCCATTCCAAAGGTCGCAAGCCTTGCACCGTAAAATGAGAAGAAAACCTGCCAGAACTCCTTTGAGCTGTGAGTCTCATTTTTAAAAACATATTTCTTGTTGGTGAAGAACGCAAAAGTAACGGCAAGCACCCAGGATAAAGCAACTCCAGCAGTGTTTTCCCATGCCGGTCTGTTGGGAACTATCCAGAAAAACAGCAGCTTTGAAGCGATCGAAACAACTGTCGTCAGACCGCCGAAAACAAGATAAAGCCATTTCTCTTCATATTTATAGTATATATCCTGAAGCTTCTGCGGCAATATCGAAACAAAAGCCTTGATCAATTTTTCCATTATCAAACCCTCTCAAAAAAAGTTACTCCTTTAATAATACCAGTATTTGAAAAAATTTTCAAGTCTTTTTTGGATTATTTCAAAAATTTAGCCGAAGCTTTCAGCTTATGCCTCCTTTCTTACAGTCGATGTGGTTTAGTTTGACCGTGATATCATTATACCACTGTTCAGCTCCTGTAAAGAATAGGGGGGGGGAGATTATCAGCTGCGGTGCTTAAGGTCCTCAACCAGCACATTCAATTCAGAAAGGTCAGAGCCGAAGCTGTCCTCATGCTCTGCCAGCTCCGGAAGTCTTGCACAAAGCCGGTCGATCTCCCTGAGCATATCATTTTTAATTATAAGAGATGCCCATGTCCGGAAGCTTTCCCACTGCCGGCAAAGTTCTGCCGAAGTTTTTTCAGCAGCTTTATTATCACCGTTTTCAGTTTCCTCAGCCGCCTGTATTATCAGCTGCTGCATTTCAGTGCATCGCCGCTGAGTCCATTTACCCGAAGTCAGACTAAGGCAAAGAAGTATCAGCAATATCCCTATACTCATCTTAAGTCTTGTCATCTTCACTTCCTCCCAGTATCATGATTTTTCCCGAACCCTTCGGAACTATGCAAAAACTACCGCTGCCGTCAGCTGTCATTATAAAAATATCCTTAAGACTGCTGCTGCATTTTTTAGCTGCACTGAGGATATCTTTTTCACTTATGCCAAGACTGTCCGCCGCCGCCGCTGAATACACCCCGTCCGCTACAACTACCTGCGGCGGATCGGCTTCCGGCTTTTTCAGTACAGACACGCTGCCTGTGGTCTCCACTACAGCAAATTCCACCTCTGAGATATCAAAAATATCCTGCCCTCTCAGTGCCATCATCAGATCGTCTACGCTGAAACGTAGCTCCTTAAGTGTCCTGACATCGACCTGACCGTGACGGATAATTATCTTCGGACTGCCTGAAACCAGCTTTCTCAGCCCCGGCAGCTTCAGGTCAAGGCTCGAAAGAATGACCTCAAAACAGACCAGTGAAAGTATCGGGGTTACGCCCACAAGCAGCGGTATATTCGTATCCTCCACCGGCAAAGTAGCAATATTCGATACCAGTATCGTTATTACCAGCTCCGAGGGCTGCAATTCGCCCAGCTGACGCTTTCCCATGAGCCTTACCGCAAATATTACCAGGGCATAGAGTATGATCGAACGAAGCATGATTATTCTCATTTTTGCACCGCCTTTTTTGTTATATTATAACCATTTGATGCAAAAAAATTCCCCGGCTTTTACACCGGGGAATCTTTTAAATAAAGAAGAGAGATATAATTTTCATGAGTACCTGAAAAACCGCCGTAATACAGAAGCTTTTCAGGTACTCACATACCTGAGTTACTGTGTTTTATTCAGCATTTTTATTATATTCATTAAAAGCTTTTACTATTATTTCAGCGCACAGATCATCGCCCAGCTCCGCACTATTCAGGCAAAGAGCATACAGATCCTTGTCCTGCCAGGTCTTTCCGGTATTCACATTGAAGAAAGTCTCACGGCGCTTGTCAGCTTTTTTCAGTACGCTGTCAGCCTTTCCCTCATCGACACCGTATTCATTGACCGCACGGCGGATCCTGTCCTCCTGGGGCGCATAGATATATACTCCGAAACAGCCTTTTTCTTCAAGAATATACCTTCCGCATCTTCCTGCCAGAACAAAGCTCGGAACCTCCTCTGCCAGCTCGCTTATGATACGGCTCTCCATCAAAAAAACTTTGTCAGAAAGAGGAAGATTTTCCTCCATTGACCTTGCAGGATTTGCATTCAGAAGCAGTGAATAAAGAAAACTCGTGGGGACGCTCTCCTCAGCTGATTCAAGATAATCCGCAGAGATACCGCATTTTTCCGCAGTCATTTCCAGTATCTGCCGGTTATAAAACGGGATCCCAAGTTTTTCAGCTACAAGCTTTCCGATGACACTTCCGCCGCTGCCGTATTGTCTCTCTATAGTGATTATCTTTTTCTTCATTGGTGAAACGCCTCCTCAGAACAATGCAATATCCATTAATAGTAATTTCTATATCTTATTATACCACACTTTGCATATATTTCAAGAGAAAAATAAAGTTTTTTTGTCGCAGTTCGAATTTTCTATTTTTCTAACAAATAAATGTTGAAAGATTTGTGATATTTTCACATCAAAATCTCCGGTTCAAAAAATGACCAGCATTCAGTTTTATGTTTCCGTTTATATAGAGATATGACAAAAAAATATCATTGTCAGCTATTGACAGGTTGACAAAAATTGTTTATAATAGTAAGTGGGAAAGCTTGTGAATATGTTACATATTTATAATATGTCCTCTCATCAGCTCCCTGTCTGCACCTTTACTGCATAAAGTGCAGAATGATCTTGATAATTTTATTAGGAGGTATAATACAATGTCACTGACAAAGAATCCAAACGTTCTTAAGTGGGTCGATGAAATGGTCGCTCTCTGCAAGCCTGACAAGGTTGTATGGATCAACGGCTCAAAGGAGCAGATCGACGCTCTCACCGAGGAGGTAACTTCTCTTCCCGATGACAGCTGGGATAAAATGTATAAGCTCAATCCCGAGCTGTATCCCGATTGTCTCTACCACCGCACTCGTCCAAACGATGTTGCCCGTGTTGAGGACAGAACTTTCATCTGCTCCGTAAACAAGGAGGATGCCGGTCCTACTAACAACTGGATGGCTCCTGCTGAAATGAAGGCTCTCCTTACTCCTATGTATGACGGAGTTATGAAGGGCAGAACAATGTATGTAATCCCTTATTCTATGGGTCCTATCGGCTCTCCCCTTGCTAAGGTGGGCGTTGAGGTAACTGACTCTATCTACGTTGTTCTCAATATGAAGATCATGACAAGAATGGGCGTTCAGGCTTTCGAGAACCTGGGCGATACCTCCGATGATTTCGTTAGAGGTCTCCACTCCAAGGCTGACGTTGATCCCGAAAAGAGATACATCGTTCAGTTCCCTGAGGAGAATACTATCTGGTCTATCAACTCCGCTTACGGCGGAAACGTTCTCCT